>JACRKA010000384.1 GCA_016219905.1 Verrucomicrobiota bacterium | reverse complement strand
TTCAGTATGGTGAGCACTCCGCGGAGAACCAGCAGCGACTCCTGAAAGTCGAACCGTTGTCGTAAGCGCACCGCAACCCGGCCGCTATTTGCGTTTCAAGGGCAAGAAGATTTCGGGGCAAGAACATTGCCGGAATCTTTTTGCCCTCAGATCTTCTTGCCTAATCTCCTCTTCGCGGCTTTGCGCGAGCGTCGTATCCATTCCGCACTCCGCATTCCGAAATCCGCATTGGTTGTTTCTTCACCCAATACTCCAGCACTCCAAAAATCCATTACTCCATTCCGTCCCCTCCGCGCCCTCGACTTCGGCGCCGTCCTCCTCCGCTTCAGCTCACGAATTCTAACAAGTGTGGCAAGAACTTTTGCATGAAAAACTGCCGATGGCCTTGCACTGCCAATCTCAAAATGTCTTCTGGAGGCGATGGGAATTCTGGAGTGAAGTTGAAGCAGTTCGGTTTAGAGGCAACGAACCAGCATTTGAAAAGCGCGAGGAGGGGCACGTTTTCAGCTGTCAGTTCTGAATACTTGTAACAGGCTTCAAAAAGCAGCCATTCCGTCTGTCCAGATCTAAAAGTCAGGATGGCGTCAGGATCTTTGTCGGCGTGCTTAAAGAAATTCTCAGCTTCGTTCAGCTTCTTTTTGCACTCATCCTCGAACTCTGGCTTTACCATTTTTGGGAATACGTCCTTGCAGAGCATGGGCATTTTTCCGTGGTCCTGATTCAGGTCACGCAACACGTTATAGGCAGCAGCGGTTAGAGTATGAATTGAAACAGGATCCGTGCCGTGAAAATAAAGGCGAATCGCTGTCTCCAGTTGGCGACGCGCAGCGTCAAGTTTGCTGACGATAATCTCAGTTGGCACAATCCAAATCAGACAGAACCTTCTCACGCCTTCTTCGCGATCGCGGCGCTGTGCGTCTGAATCTTCGCAATCGCAGCGAGGATGTCGTCCATGGCACTGCGGTCGGACAGGAGCATGTTCTGGCCGAACGCGACGGTGGTCTCGCATGCCTGTTTGTTGCCCTTGAGATCGTTGAAGCTGTCGCGATAGGCCTTGAGCCGCTCGGCGCCCCAGAGGCGACGGTAGCCGCGGGAGTTGATCGCTTCGTCGAGGAGGCCGTCGAAATACTGCTCGCGATAGGGGCTGGAGCAGGAAACGCCTTCGGCCCGGAGCGCCTCCATGAACCGGTCGCGCGAGAGGCCGTTGAATCCGGCCGCGTCGTAGCGGAACGGGTAGAGGTGCCACGAGGGCCGGCCGTTGCCCGGCAGGCGCACAGGGGTGATGCCGGGGATTTTGCCGAGGTTGGCGCTGAGATGGTCGGCGTTGGCGCGGCGGATGGCGGTCTCCTTTTGCAGCTTCTCGAACTGCACGAGCAGAAGCTGGGCCTGGAACTGCGTCATGCGGTAGTTCATGCCGCGGGTGAAGCTGCCGGTGCCCTTGTTGGTGCCGCAGGTGCGGCCACAGTTGTGGTAGGAGTTGCACTTGTCTATCAACTCCTCGCTCATGCCGGTGATGGCGCCGCCTTCGCCGGAGGGGATGTGCTTGGATTCCTGGAAGCTGAAGCCGCCGAGGTCGCCGAGCGTGCCGCACTTGCGGCCCTTGTATTCGGCGAGCCACGCCTGGCAGGCGTCCTCGACAACGGCGAGCTTGTGTTTCTTGGCGATGGCGTTGATGGGGTCCATGTCGCACGCCATGCCGTAGATGTGGACGGGCATGATGGCGCGGGTGCGCTCGGTGATGCGGCTCTCGATGGTCTTCGGGTCCATCGTCAGCGTGGTCGGGTCGGTGTCGGCAAAGACCGGCAGGGCCGAGTTGGCGAGGATGGCGTTGTAGGTGGCGATGAAGGTGTAGGGCGAGACGATGACCTCGTCGCCGGCATCCACGTCCATGACGTGCAGGCTGACGATGAGCGAGGTGGTGCCGCTGGCGACGGCGAGGGCTTTCTTCGCGCCGAGCATCTCCGCCCAGGCTTTCTCGAACTCAGGCACCTGCGGGCCGGAGAGGCGGAACCATTTCCGGCTGCGATAGACGTCAATCATCTTCGATTCCCATTCCTCGCGCCACTGGGGCCACGCGGTCCAGCCGCCTTTGTGGACGGCCGTGCCGCCGAGGATGGCGGGTTTGCCGGCGTCGGCTGCGAAGACGTTCGGGCCGCTGCGGGCGGTCAGCCAGGTGATCGCGGCGGAACCCGCCGCGGCGGTGCGGATAAATCCACGTCGTGAGAGTTGGTTTTTCATGGGGGTGGCTCTTTCAAGTTCTCGCTTGGGTGCGGTGGTTTTTCAGCCGCGAAAGAACACAAAAGACTTGGAGGTTGTTCGTTCTTTGCGCTCTCTGCGTTCTTTTGCGGCCATCTTTCCTCTGTTTCCGCTGCGCTGTGACTTCGGCGGCAGTGTAGCGCGTGGCGTGAGCGACACAACAGCAAAGTGAAGGCGTGAAACGTAAAACGTAAAACGTGAGACGTGAAGAATGTCCGCTTTACGTTTTACGTTTCACGTTTCACGCACACGCACCGAAATCACCCTTCCCCCTCCGCACGACCGCCGTGTATGCTGCCCGCGCGTTCGTTGTAGAACCTGCCGTGAATGCCACGACGACATTTGGAACCCTGGACTGGGCCGTGCTCATCGGCTACTTCGTCGGCATCACGTCGTTCGGCCTGTGGCTCTCGCGCAAGACCCGCACCAGCGGCGGCTATTTCCTCGGCGAGCGCAAGCTGCCGTGGTGGATCATGGTCGGCCAGGCGTTTGGCACGGGCACGCACGCCGAGCAGCCGGTCGCGCAGGCGGGCGCGACGTTCGGCATGGGGTTCGCCACGATCTGGTTCCAGTGGAAGAACATGCTCATCACGCCGCTCTACTGGCTGATGGCCCCGTGGTATCGCCGCAGCGAGCGCACGACGGTCGCGGAGATCATCGAGGACCGTTACGGCCGCAAGCTGGCGTTGGCCTACACCCTCTTTGCGATCGCTTTCTTCGTCTTGTGCCAGGGCGTCATGCTCAAGGGCGCTGGCAAGGTCATCTCGGTCGCCACCGGCGGCGAGATGATCTCGGCCAACGGCGTCGTGATCGCGATGACCGCGGCGGTTCTCCTTTACAGCTTCTTCGGCGGCCTGGTCGCGGCGGCTTACACGGACTTTGTGCAGAGCTTCCTCATCATCACCCTGTCATTCATCCTGATCCCGCTCGGACTGCGTGAGGTGGGCGGATTTGAAGGGTTGCACAAGACACTGCCTGAAAACTTCTTCGACCTCTACAGCGGCGTCAGCGGGATGAGCGCCTTCACCATCGCCATGCTCGCCATCAACGGCTTCGTCGGCATCACCGGCCAGCCGCACGTGCTTTCGATGTGCGCCACCGGCTCCACCGAGCGCGCCGGCCGCATCGGCCACACCTACGGCGCGATGACGAAACGCTTCTGCACCATCGGCTGGGCGCTCACCTGCCTCATCTCCGCCGCGCTCGTGCTCCAACGCGGCGCGAAGCGGCCCGACGCGGAGCACGCGTTCGGCTACGCGAGCCGCGAACTGCTTGGCCCCGGCCTCGTCGGCCTCATGGTCGCGTGCGTGCTGGCGGCGAACATGTCCGCCTGCTCGAACCTTATGGTCAACAGCGGCGCGCTCTTCACGCGCAACGTGTGGCTCGGCTACATCAACCCGGCCGCCAACGACCGGCAGTTGCTCTGGGTCGGCCGCGTGAGCGGGCTGGCCCTGACCTCTTCCGGCATTCTCTTCGCTCTCATCGTCGGCAACGTCCTGCACGCGTTCCTGTTCACCGAGACCATCGCCGCGCTCTTCGGCGTGATGATCCTCGGCGGCATCCTCTGGCGGCGCGCAAATCGCTACGGCGCCGCCGCGGCCACCCTCGTCGCGTTCCTGAGCTACTACGCCGCGCTTTACCTGACGACCTGCGCGCCCGGCACGGCGGCAAAGCCGTCCGACCTCTCGACCGCGTTCGCGGGCCTCTGGGCCAGCGGCAACGTTTGGGCGCATCTCCAGACCGGCACGTTGATGCTGGTCTATAAATGGCTGCCGGGGCCGTTCGGGTTCACGATGCTGATGAGCTTCTCGACGCTGGTCATCGTCAGCCTGCTCACCAAGCCGGAGGACGCGGCGCGCATGGAGGCGTTCTTTGACCGGATGCGGCGTTCCACCGATCAGGAGAACATGCCGACCGGCCAGCCGAAGCCGCTGGCCGCCGACCGCGGCGAGGAACTGATCCTGCTCGATGTCGGGACGTGGTTCACCGCTGCGCGCTGGCGCGGATTTTTCCGCCGCTACCGTGAAGACCTTGCCGGCTTCGCGCTCGCGTGGGTCACCGTCGGGCTGATGATCCTGCTGGCGTGGCTCGTGATGCGGATCGGCAGGTAGCGCCGGGTCAGAGGCCCAGGTCCGCCGCGAGCGTCTTGCGATAGGCGGCTTTGTCCACGTCATACCATTCGCGGATACGCGTCAGCTTGCTGCGCTCGAAGGTCTGCATGAACGTCGCGAAACGGCTCCGGGCCAGCGCGATCAGGGCGCGCTGTGACTCGGTGCGGTCTTTCTTCGCAGCCTTGGCCGCCGTCCGCGCCTGTTCCGCGATGGCGTAATCCACGCTCATGCGCGAGCGGCGGACACGGTCGAGCGCGGCGGCGTCGCTTTTCACGAGCGCCTCGGCTTTGTCCCAGAGCGTGTTGGCTTGCGTGAGCAATTCTGGCGTCAAGTGCGCGCTGCTCGGCTTGGCGTAGATGCCGACGTGGACCTGCTGTTTCCCGGCGTGGTCGTGGATGAGGTCGAGGTATTGCTGAATCACTTTGGCCGCTGCGCCGTAGTAGGCTTCGAGAAACTCGCGTGTCGCCAGCGCCTCGTCGTAGTCCGGGTTCCAGAGGAACTTCGCGATGAGATACGCCTTCAGCGCCACCATCTCGCTGTCGGGCGTGTCGTAGGTGCCTTGCTCGAACACGCCGGCAACGTGGTTCGCGGCGAACAGGCGGATGTTGTCGTCGAGCAGCCGTTTATTGGGCAGCGGCAGCAGGTAGTGCGTGTAATCGGTCGTGTAGTCCCAGATCCAAAGCCGGTTGCACGCCTTGGCCCACGCTTGGAGGTCGGCCACGAACTTCTTGTTCCCCTCCTGGCACCCGCTGGCCAGCGGATGCGCGAAGCAGCATTCGATGTTGCTCAGCCGGATGACGACGTTGCGGCGCGGGCGCATCGTCTTCGGCGGCTGGCGCGACCACAAGTAGGCCAGCGTCTCCACGATCTTGTCCGGGAACTCCTGTTCGATGGCCTCCGCGACGCGGTTGACGAGATGCAGCAACGGCCCCATCCCTGTCCCCTCGGCCTTCTCCAACGCCGCGCAACGGTCGCACTCGCAAGGCTCCTTGTTGTCGCTCTGGCTGAGCGAAAAGACTGTCGCGTCGGGCTGCGCGCGCATCCCGGCGCGGATCGCCTCGGTGCAGAGCCGGATGACGTCCTCGTTGGTGCAACAAAGCTGGGTCGCTTTCCGCTTGCCCTTGCGCAACGCGAAGAATTCCGGATGAACGGAGAAGTATTGGTTGGACGACACCAGCTTGTCGAAGGTGTGCACGAAGAACCCGAATCCGAACCGGATGTCGCCGCCGTGCCGTGCGTCGAGTTCTGGGACCGGCGGGCGGATATTCTGCCGCTCCAACAACCGGCCGCGCCCGCCCGCGCCGTTGAGGCGGTTCCGCGCCATCCAGTTGCCATCGAAACTTTCCCACAGGTAAGTCTCGCGATACTCGAAAGCTGGCACCTTGCGCTCATCCAGCCGCGGCAGCAAAAGCTGTCGTGCTTTCGGAATCCGCTCGATCTCCGGCGTGAACCAGCGGCAGCCCAAGTGGTCCTCCAACAGGCCATAAACGCCGTAGAGCGTCCCGCGCGGCTCGCCGCCGGCGATCACGAGCCGCTCGCCGACCGTGCGCAGGACGTAACCTTCTTTGCCTAGCGCAGCCCAATCAATCGCAACACCCTGCGAATCCAACCGGCTCGATTTTCCAACGAGAATCTCGCGCGACTGCTCCGGCTCTGTGTCCGCGACAATCGCCAGCCGCGCGCCGGTGATCTTCTCCAAGTGACTCTGCAATTCCTGCGCGGCGTAGTTGACCGACGGAGATGCCGCACGGGCGATCACGATCTGATAGTCAGAGCGGCCTGCGTCGGCGAGCATCGCTTCGGTTCTCTCGCGGGCTGTAGGCGGACTGGTGCACGCCGCGAGAAACAGTGACGCGGCGGCGCAGAAAAGGAATGGCTTCAAGGTTGGCTTCATCCGATACACGCCCAGCCTAGAGCGCGAGCATAGGACAAACAAGCGTGGACTCCGCACAACCCCTCGCTGCGCTGTCAGGCGGCCAATATTTGCTTGTCCCCCTCGTTAAGAAGTGTGAACAGATTGACCCGCGCGTGTGATGAAACAAAGGAGCATCTTGTGAACAGGTTCCGGTTCTATGTGACGCTGGGAGTTTTGGGCGCGCTCGCGGCTCCGCCGTTTGCGAGCGCGCAGCAGGTGTCGGCGCGGATCGCCTACATCTATCCATCGGGCGGCCAGCAAGGCACTTCGTTTCAGGTGGAGATCGCCGGAGTGCATTTGGATGGCGTCGCCAACGCGCTCGTGTCCGGCAGCGGCGTGCAGGCCACCGTGATCGAGCACATTAAGCCGCTGTCGGTCGAGGAAGCCGGTTTGCTGATGCCCAAGATGGAGGCGTTGATGGAGAAGAAGAAGCAAGCCACGCGGCCCTCGGCGTCATCGAACTGGACGGCGGAGGATGAGAAGGAACTTGCAGGACTCAGGGAGAAGTTCTCGACGTTCATCCCGAAGGCGCAGGTCAATCCCGCCATCGTCGAACTCGTCACGCTCCAAGTCACCATTGCGTCGGATGCGGAGCCGGGCGAGCGGGACTTGCGGCTGCGGACGCCGTTGGGCCTGACGAACCCGCGCGTCTTCTGCGTCGGCCAACTGCCGGAGTTCAGCAGGAAGCCGGCACGGACCTACCGGCAACCGAAAGATGGCAGAGGGCCGGTCGTCCCGATCGCGGAGGGCGAGATCGCGATCACGCTGCCGGCCACGGTGAACGGACAGGTCATGCCCGGCGGCGCCGACCGGTTTCGCTTCAAAGCACGCCAGGGGCAGCGGCTGGTGTGCGCCATCAGCGCGCGGAAACTGATCCCCTACCTTTCCGACACGGTGCCCGGCTGGTTCCAGGCTTCGCTATCTCTCCTCGACGCGAAGGGACGCGAACTGGCGCACGCCGAGCGCTACAGTTTCGATCCGGACGCGATGCTCTACTTCGTCGTTCCGAAGGACGGCGAGTATGTGATCGAGATCAAAGACGGCCTTTACCGCGGGCGCGAAGACTTCGTTTATCGGGTCATGCTGGCCGAGTTGCCGGTGGTGACGAGCATCTTCCCGCTCGGCGGCCCGGCTGGCGCGCAGACAAGCGTCGAACTCAAAGGCTGGAATCTGCCGGTGGCGCGGCTCAAGATGGACACGAAGGGCAAGGAGCCGGGAATCCATCCGCTCCGGTTGCCGAAGGGGAATCCGCTTTCCAACCAGATGCCGTTTGCGGTGGACACGCTGCCCGAATGTCTGGAGCAGGAGCCGAACAACTCGCAGGCACAGGCCCAGTCCGTCGCGCTTCCGATCATCGTGAACGGGCGCATTGATCAATCCGGCGACATGGACGTGTTCCGTTTCGAAGGCCGCGCCGGCGACAAGATCGTCGCGGAGGTCACTGCGCGCCGGCTGAACTCGCCGCTCGATTCCGTGCTCACACTGACGGGTGCGTCCGGCGAGCGGTTGGCGGTCAACGATGATCATGAGGACAAAGGTTCCGGCTTGAACACGCATCACGCGGACTCATACCTCCGAGCAAAGCTGCCGGCGAACGGCGTTTATTATTTGCACCTCGGCGACGTGCAGCACAGCGGCGGACCCGAT
The DNA here is from genome assembly GCA_016219905.1 of Verrucomicrobiota bacterium. GTDB lineage: Bacteria > Verrucomicrobiota > Verrucomicrobiia > CAIQCK01 > CAIQCK01 > JACRKA01. The sequence goes on along the minus strand of JACRKA010000384.1, from coordinate 1,771 downwards.
TATGGCTACCGGTTGCGAATCAGCGCGCCGCGGCCCGACTTCGAACTGCGGATGGTCCCGTCCACAATCAGCGCCCGTGCAGGCACGACTGTTCCCATCACCGTTTACGCGCTGCGAAAGGACGGCTTCGCCGACGAGATCGCGCTGGCGCTGAAGGACGCGCCTGACGGATTCAACCTGGGCGGCGGCCGTGTGCCGGCGAACCAGGATCGCGTCCGGCTCACGATCACTTTTCCGCCCACGCCTCGCCGGGAACCCTTCAGCCTGCGTTTGGAAGGCCGCGCGGCGATTCAAGGACGCGACGTTTCCCATCCGGCCGTGGCCGCGGAAGACATGACGCAGGCGTTCGCCTACCGCCATCTGGTTCCGGTCCGCGAGCAGAGGACGGTCGTGATGCGACGCGACGATAATTCCGGTTCGGCGAAACTGGTGGGCGAGAGCACCGTAAGAATCCCTGTCGGCGGCACGGCGCGCGTGCGGCTCGACACTTCGGCAAGCCCGTTCAAAGCCACCGACGAATACGAACCGGGCGAGGCGCCGGCAGGCGTCACCATCCAGAAAGCCTCATCATGCCCCGAAGGCGTTGAGCTCGTGCTGCATTGCGATGCCACCGCCAAGCCTGGCCTCAAAGGCAACCTGATCGTCCAAGTCTTCCCGCAAGGCTCCGTCGCTTCCGCAAAATCCGACGGCAAGGGAAACAAACGTCGCCGACAGTTGGGCGTGTTGCCGGCAATACCGGTCGAGGTTGTCGCCGGCAAATAAAGGCGCGACGCTACGCTGTCTTTCCCAGCTCGCGCGTGAACTGCGCGTTCGCGCCGACCTCGTCGAAGAACCACGGGAACATGCCGACGATGACGCCGTCGGTGGGCTTGATGTTCTCGAAAGCGAACTTGAAGGCGGCGCGCACGGTTTGCTGGTTCGAGCAATGACGGCCGGAGCCGAGGATCTTGAAGCCGAAGCACGGCTGTTTCACCTGTCGGACCACCTGCGTCATCGCTTTCGGATCGTCTTTGAAAAACGGCAGGCCGAAGTCGAGCATGGGAATCTCGGCGTCCTTGTGCACCATCTTGCGCGTGAGAAAGTAGAAGCAGGTCATGAAGAAATCCACCTCCCAGCCTTCGTCGGCGACGCGCTTGATGCAGTCCGGGTTGTGTGCCGAGACGCCGACCAGCACGCCGCAGTCGTGCGCGGCCTTCACGTAGTCGTGCACCTGACTCGCCTTGCCGTCCGCAAAAAGCCGGTCAGTCGCGCCGCCGTGGTGGACCATCGCGATGGGCTGCGCCCGCTCAACCGCGTCCTTTATCTTCTCGCGCTGTGAATGGAGGCAGAGGAACGACATCTTGCTGCCGCGCTCGCGCAGCGGCCGGAGGTAGGGCAGCGCGCGGTCGGGGTCGGCGAACTGGTGCGTCGTGATGCCCGCGCGCTCACAGTTCTGGAGAAACTCCACGGTGCGCTCCGGCGTGAAGTAATCCTTCATGTGCTGATCGGCGTGCCGACCGGAGTAAGAGTAGCCGAGAATGGGATTGGAGCCGGCGACCATGCGGCTGATGCGATGCTTGCCAAGTTGGATTGTGGGCATCGCTCCCGCGGGCTGCGACGTCACCGGCGCGCCAGTGGTCCGTCTCGTTTCCATCGCGGTGGCGGCGGCAAGTCCAACTAGTTGTGTCAGGAAGCCGCGGCGTCCGGTCATGGCAGGCATCTCAGTTTTCATATTAGTTTCTCCTCGAACTTATTTCGATTCAGGCCACATCGCGTTGATCATCTCCACGGT
>JACRKA010000383.1 GCA_016219905.1 Verrucomicrobiota bacterium | reverse complement strand
GACGATCATTACGACGCCGGATCGGGGTTGAACACCGACCACGCCGATTCCTACCTCATGGTGAAGCTGCCCGCCGACGGAAAATACTTCATTCACCTCGGCGACACGAGGCGACAGACAGGAAAGGAGTGCGCCTACCGGCTCCGAATCAGCCAGCCGCAACCCGATTTCGCGCTGCGTTTGATTCCCTCCCGGATGGTTATGTCCAGCAAGGGGTCCGCATCGGTGACCGTCTTCGCCATGCGCAAGGACGGATTCGACGGGCCGATCACGCTGAAGTTCAAAGATCTGCCGCAGGGGTTCGAATCGTCTGGCGCCACGCTCGCTGCCAAACAAGAGGCCGTGGGGCTGTCGCTGAAAACCAGCCTTGCGGAGCTGGAAAAGCCGGTCAACGTCACCGTCGTGGGCACTGTGAAAATCGGGGACCGGGAAATCGTCCACGAGGCCGTGCCGGCCGAAGACAAAATGCAGGCCTTCCTTTATCGCCAACTGTTGTCAGCGGAAACCCTGCCGGCCCTGGTCTTCGATTCATCCTACCAACCGCCCGCCGATCGCATTCGCCCGCCGATCCGTGACGAGGTTCGCCCGAAGGGTGTGAACCCCACGTTGACAAGGTCATCGGTCGAGGGGTGGTTGAGGCAGATCGAGCGCCTCTACCAAGAGTGGTTCCTGACAGACGAGTTCGCGAACCGCGAGATCGCGGGCGTAGAAGCCCGTGTGATCAAGTAGAAGCCCTTCAACTGCAACGCGCCGGCCATCCCCATCCAGATCGTTGCCAAGCAGCCGTAGGCTTTTGCGGGTCCGCGATATCGGCGGCGCTTACCGGCACAGGAGAACGGCCAGCGCGATGAACAGCAGGCAGCCCGACGCCAGGCAAAGACCTCCCAAACGGCGCTCGCGCGGCTTGCGCACCCACAGCCAGATGCCGGAGATGACCCAGATGAGGGTGGAGATCGCCGTGATGTCCACAACGACCGCCCAGACGCGGGGCGCGAGATAGGGCTGGGGGTAGCCGCGCATGAAATGGAGATTGTTGACGAAGGAGTAGAAGGAGGCCGGTTGTTGCTGCTCCACGAGCAGCCGGGAATTCTGCCGCTGCCAGGTGATGCGGTAATTCCCGGTGGCGCAAGAGCGCCAGAGGGTGAGTTGGTGGGCGGTCGGCGTGCCCGTGACGTTGTGCGGGCCTTCCAAGTCCAGGTGTCGCAAGAGGACGACGGCCTGTTCTTCGGGGAGCTTGGGAAACGTGGCATCGGCCGTGTAAGTCGCCTGGCGCACGACCACCCATTTGGGCGCGAGCTTCAGGGAGTCGGTGAACCACGTGCTATGATTCAAGCAGAACGCGCTGAGGGCATACACCGTCATCCACGGCACCAGGAACAAGCCCGTGTAGAGATGCGAAATTCGCATCACGCGGTCCCAAACCATCCATTGTTGAGTTTCCATAGGCCAGTTCCGTCGCGACTCAGGTTGTGCGTGAAGAGTTTTTACATAAAAGAGTGGACGCTGTCTCATGTCAACGGCCATTTTGTTGAGATCCCAGACCAAGCCGGCGTGCTCGACGGGGGCGATTTGCGGATGGGGTGGCTGCCGGGTGGGCGATTCAGGCCATCGGGGTCATGTTGTGATGTTGAGCGAGTCTCTCGCCATGTCGGGTGCGGCCTCAAAGGCGGGAAATTCGAGAAAACTTTGAAGAAAACTACTTGCAAACTATGCCGCGCTCACTAAGCTAACCGGCTCTATTTCGGAAAACTAAGTCACTATAAATAATGCCGACGATCAACCAACTGATTCGCAAGGGCCGAAGCCGGGTGCGCTACAAATCCAAGGCGCCGGCGCTGACGGGCAGCCCGTTCCGCCGCGGCGTGTGCTTGCAGGTCATGACGCGCACGCCGAAGAAGCCGAACTCGGCCCTGCGGAAAGTCGCCAAGGTCCGCCTGACCAACGGCTACGAGGTGATCGCCTACATCCCGGACGAGGGCCACAACCTCCAGGAGCACTCGATCGTGCTCGTGCGCGGCGGCCGTGTGAAGGACCTGCCCGGTGTGCGGTATCATATCGTGCGCGGCACGCTCGACGCGACGGGCGTTGAGAAACGCCGTCGCAGCCGCAGCAAATACGGCGTGAAGCGGCCCAAGGCTGGCGGCGCGCCCGGCGCGAAGGCCGCGGCCGGCGGCGAGGCGAAGAAGTAGTCGTTGGCGCGAACTGAACCGAACCGAGAAGGACAACAGATTTCATGGCACGCAGACGCAGAGCAGTAAAGCGACAGGTTTCGCCGGACAGCCGATACGGCAGCACGCTGGTCACCCAGCTCATCAGCAAGGTGATGCACAGCGGCAAGCGTTCGACGGCGCAACGGATCGTCTATGGCGCGATTGACCAGATCGCGACGAAGATCGAGAACGCGAAGCCGGTCGAGATTTTGCAGAAGGCGATTGACAACATCCGGCCGAAGCTGGAGGTCAAGAGCCGCCGCGTGGGCGGCGCGACCTACCAGGTGCCCTTGGAGGTCTCGCACGAGCGGCAGGTTTCGCTCGCGCTGCGGTGGCTGGTGGATTTTGCCGACGGGCGCAAGGCCGTGCCAATGCGCCAGGCGTTGGCGGGCGAGATCCTGGACGCGTTCAACGCGCAGGGCAACGCCATCAAGAAGCGCGACGATATGCACAAGATGGCGCAGGCCAACCGGGCCTTCGCTCATTATCGCTGGTAGAACAATTTGGTTCGTGGCGTGCGGCCGCGAGATGTTTGATGGCCGCACGTTTTGTGTCAAAGCAAATAGAATTCAAGAAAGAACATGGCTGAAGCAGCACTAGAAGCGAAGAAGACCGGAAAAGTTTCCGCGGCCAACGCAGCGGCCCGGCAATATCCTCTGGAATACACTCGCAACATCGGCATCTGCGCCCACATTGACGCGGGCAAGACGACGTTGACCGAGCGCGTGCTGTTTTACACCGGCATGATCCACCGGATCGGCGACGTGGACGACGGCAACACCGTCACCGACTGGATGGAGCAGGAGCGCGAGCGCGGCATCACCATCACTTCCGCCGCCACCACCTGCTTCTGGAATCCCAAGGACGAGCCGGGCATCTTCAAGCTCTTCACCAGCGTGCCGCACCGCGTCAATATTATTGACACGCCGGGCCACGTGGACTTCACCGCCGAGGTCGAGCGCAGCCTGCGCGTGCTCGACGGCGCGATTGCCGTGTTCTGCGGCGTCGCGGGCGTGCAGCCGCAGAGCGAGACGGTCTGGCGGCAGGCCACCAAATACAAGGTCCCGCGCATCGCGTTCGTGAACAAGATGGACCGCGTCGGCGCCAATTTCGAGAAGGCGCTCGACGACATGCGCAAGAAGCTTGGCGCAAACGCGCACCCGATTTTCCTGCCCATCGGCAAGGAGGACTATTTCCGCGGCGTCGTGGACGTCATCAACCAGAAGGCCTACGTCTGGCCCGCCGATGACAAGGAAAACGACGCCCAGCAGGGCGCGGTTTACCAGATCGAGGATGTTCCCGCTGACCTCGTCGAGGCGGCGAAGAAGGCCCGGCACGACCTGATCGAGGCGGTCGCCGACCTCGACGACAAGATCGCCGAGTATTTCATCGAGGAAAAGGAGCCGTCCATTGAGGAGCTGAAAGCAGCTATCCGCCGTCAGGTCCTCGCCAACAAACTGGTGCCCGTCGCGCCGGGCAGCGCATTCAAGAAGAAAGCCGTCCAGCCGCTGGTGGACGCCGTCATTGATTATCTGCCGTGCCCGCTCGACATCCCGGACATCAAGGGCATTGACCCGCATACCCACGAGGATAAACACGCGACGCCCGACGACGCCAAGCCGTTTGTCTCGCTCGCGTTCAAGCTCTGGAGCGATCCGTTCGTGGGCCGGCTGGTGTTCTTCCGCGTCTATGCCGGCAAGCTCGAAAAGGGCCAGACCGTCTATAACCCGCGCACGCGAAGGCGCGAGCGCATCAGCCGCCTGCTCCAGATGCAAGCCGACCGCCGCGACGAGATTGATGTCGTCTATTCCGGCGACATCGGCGCGATCATCGGCATCCGCAACGTCACCACCGGCGACACGCTTTGCGAGGAAGATCACGCGATCATGCTGGAGCCGCCGACCTTCCCGGAGCCGGTCATTTCGATGGCCATCGAGCCGAAGACCAAGGCCGACCAGGAGAAGATGGGTGTGGCTTTGCAGCGGTTGGCCGAGGAAGATCCGACGTTCCGCGTCAAGACCGACACGGAAACCGGCCAGACCATCATCAGTGGCATGGGCGAGTTGCACCTTGAGATCATCCGCGACCGCATGTTCCGCGAGTTCAAGGTCGAGGCCAACGCCGGCAAGCCGCAGATCGCCTATCGCGAGACGATCACCAGGGGCGCCGAGGGCGAGGGCAAGTTTATCCGCCAGTCCGGCGGCCGCGGTCAATATGGCCACGCCATCATTGACATCGCGCCGGTCGAGCGCGGCAAGGGCGTCACCATTGAGAACAAGGTGACCGGCGGCCGCATCCCGCGCGAATTCATACCCGCCGTCATCGCGGGCATCGAGGAGGCTTGCGGCACCGGCGTGCTGGCGGGTTACCCGCTCGTGGACGTGCACGTCAACGTCAACGATGGCAGCTACCATGACGTGGACTCCAACGAGCTGGCATTCCAACTCGCCGGCAGCTTTGCGCTGAAAGAGGCCGTCAAGAAGGCCGGCCCGATCATCCTCGAGCCGATCATGAAGGTCGAGTTGCTCACGCCGGTGGACTACCAGGGCGACCTCATCGGCGACATCAACCGCCGCCGCGGCATTGTGCAAAGCATTGAGAGCCGCGAGAACATCGTGGTCGTCAACGCGCAGGTGCCGCTGGCCGAGATGTTCGGCTACGCCACCGACATCCGCTCACTTTCCAAAGGCCGGGCCAGTTACTCGATGGAACCGAGTCACTTCGAGCCTGTGCCGTCCAACATCCAGAAGCAGATTCTGGAGCAACGAGGAGACCAGGCAACCCGCAGACGCTAACCCCTGTTCTTTGTTATGGCTGAGACCCAATCCCAACGTGTTCGGATTCGACTGAAGGCATACGACCACCGCCTGCTCGACGCATCGGCGGCGGAGATCGTCGAGACCGCGAAACGCACCGGCTCGAAAGTCAGCGGGCCGATCCCGTTGCCCACCGAGATATGGCGGCATTCGGTGAACCGATCGCCGCACTGCGACAAGAAGTCCATGGAGCAGTTTGAGATGCGCACGCACAAGCGGCTCCTGGAGATCATTGACCCGACGGCCAAGACCGTGGACGAGCTGAAGAAGCTCAACCTGCCGGCCGGTGTGGACATCACCATCAAGATTTAGAGAACACCATGGGTTTCGGACTGATAGCCAAAAAGCTGGGCATGACCCAGGTCTATGACAAGCAGGGCATGTTGAACGACGTGACCGTGCTTGAAGCGGGACCGTGTGTCGTGACCCAGGTCAAGACCAAGGACACCGACGGCTATGCCGCCGTCCAACTCGGACTCGGCAGCCAGAAGGTGCATCGCCTGACCAAGGCCGAGCAGGGCCACCTCAAGAAGAACGGCCTGCTCAAGGACGGCGACAAGGTCGCGCAGGGTGCCCGCATCTTGCGCGAGATCCGCGATTTCTCGAAAGAGGTCAAGGTCGGCGACATCGTCGGCCCGACGCTGTTCGAGGTCGGCCAGTGGGTGGACGTCATCGGCACCTCGAAGGGCCGCGGTTTCCAGGGCGTCGTGAGGCGGCACAAGATGGCCGGCGGTCCCGAGACCCACGGCGCGAAGGGCTGGCATCGCCGCGTCGGCGCCATCGGCATGCGCAGCTTTCCCGGCACCGTCCGGCGCAATCAGCGGATGCCCGGCCACATGGGCCATGTCACCATCACGACGCAGAGCATCGAGGTCGTCGAGGTCCGCGAGAAAGAGAATTTGTTGCTGATCAAAGGCTCCGTGCCCGGCCCGACCGGCGCGTTTGTGATCGTGCGCACCTCGGTCAAGCACGGCGCGAAGAAGAAGGTCGTGCATGTGACGGCGGCCCCGGCTGCGAAGAAGGGCGCCGCGGCTCCGGCTGCGGCCAAGCCCGCGGCCAAGGCCGGCGGCAAGAAGTAAACGAGACGGATTTCCATGAAGATTCCGGTTTTTAACAGCGAAGGCGGCGCGGCAGGCGAGTTCGACCTGCGCGATGACTTTGTCATCAAGGGCGGCCGCGGCAAACAGGCGGTGCAGGACGCCGTGACGGCGCTCCTGGCCAACCGCCGTTCCGGCACGGCCTCGACCAAGACGATGGGCGAGGTGGCCGGTTCCGGCAAGAAGCCGTGGAAGCAAAAGGGCACCGGCCGCGCGCGCGCGGGCAGTTTTGCCAGCCCGATCTGGCGCGGCGGCGGAGTGGTGTTCGGCCCGAAGCCGCGCGACTGGTCGTTGAAGGTGACGAAGAAGGTCAAGCACCTCGCGCTCCAGAAGGCGCTGAGCGACCGTCTCGCCGCGGGCGACGTGGTGCTCGTGGACGGCATCAAGCTCGCCGGACCGAAGACGAAGGATTTCGTCGCCATCGCGAAGAAGCTCAAGGTGGCCGACCGTTCCGCGCTGTTCGTCGTGGACGCGGCGGACAAGAACCTGCGGCTCGCGTCGCGCAACGTCGCGGGCGTCGAGCTGACCGACCCGTTGAGCGTCAACGTCTATGACGTGCTGCGGTTCCGGAAGATTGTTTTCACCAAGCCGGCGTTTGAGAAGGTCGAGCAACGCCTGGCAAAGGGTTAAGCATGAAAGCTGAAGCAAGCCAGATCATCAAGGTGCTGCGGGTGACCGAGAAGGGCACCACCCAGACCGAGCAGAACAACCAATACACGCTCGCAGTGGATCCGCGCGCGAACAAGATCGAGATCCACCAGGCCGTCGAGAAGCTGTTCAAGGTCACGGTCCTGCGCGTGAACACCATCAACGTGAAGGGCAAGCTCAAGCGGCTTCGCGGCAACGATTATGGCCGCCGGTCGGGTTGGAAGAAGGCCATCGTCACGCTGAAGGAAGGCGACAAGATCGAGTTGGCGTAAACGGATTTTTCCCATGGGTATCAAGACTTACAGACCATTGACACCGGGCCAGCGGTTCAAGACCTCGCCCACCTTCGAGGAAATCACGAAGGACCGGCCCGAGAAGTCGCTGCTGGAGCCGTTGCGCAAGAGCGGCGGCCGCAACGTCCACGGCCGGATGACCATGCGCCGTCGCGGCGGCGGTCACAAACAGCACTACCGCGTCATTGACTACAAACGCGACAAGCACGGCGTTCCGGCAAAGGTCGCGGGGATCGAATACGATCCGAACCGCTCGGCTCGCATCGCGTTGCTGCACTACGCCGACGGCGAGAAGCGTTATATCCTCGCGCCGAACGGCCTGAAAGTGGGCCAGACGCTGTTGAGCGGGCCGGATGCGCCGGCGGAGGTCGGCAATGCGTTGCCTCTGCGCGCCATTCCGATGGCGCTGGCGGTGCATGGCATCGAGATCAACCGCGGCAAAGGCGCCCAGATCGCGCGCTCGGCCGGCATGGCGGCGCAGTTGATGTCCAAAGAAGGCGATTACGTTCAGATCAAGCTGCCCTCCGGCGAAATCCGCCGCTTTCACATCGAGTGCTACGCGACGATCGGCCAGGTCGGCAATCTCGACCACGACAGCATCAGTCTCGGCAAAGCCGGCCGTGCCCGTCATCTGGGCCGGCGTCCGGCCTCGCGCGCTGTGGCCAAGAACCCGGTGGATCATCCGATGGGCGGCGGCCAGGGCAAATCCAAGTCCGGCGGCGGCTGGCATCATCCGTGTTCGCCGTGGGGCCAGCCCGCGAAAGGTTACAAGACCCGCAAGAAGCATAAGTGGACTGACAAGTTCATCGTGAAAGATCGGAGGAAGCCGTAATGGGACGCTCGCTCAAAAAAGGCCCGTTCGTGGATGATCACTTGATGAAGAAGGTGCAGGCGATGGACGCATCCGGCCAGAAGAAGCCGATCAAGACCTGGTCGCGCCGCTCGATGATCGTGCCGGAGTTCGTCGGCCATACCTTCAGCGTCCACAACGGAAAGATTTTTAACGCCGTGTTCGTGAATGAGAACATGGTGGGACACCGGCTCGGCGAGTTTTCGCTGACCCGGATATTCAGGAAACACGGCGCCCACACCGAGAAGGCGGCCGCCAAGTAAGCGGAGCGCCCTATGTGGGCTGTTGTTCGATGCGGTAGTGTGGCAGGCGCGGTCAGCCTGCTGGCCGCGTTGATTGTCGCGCCGATGCGCGCTGACGAACGTTCTTTGCCGATTGAAGCCGCCGTGCAGGCGGAAGAGAGCCGGATGCAGCTCGAAGAGCTGAAGATGGCGTTTCGCAAGCTGATGGGCGACAACGCTGAGCTTCAGGGCGAACTGGCCGAGAAGGAACAGGCGCTCAAGGCGCTGGGCGAAAGCCTGGCGGTTGCGCAGAGCGAAGCGGCGGTATTGAAGCGGCAGTTGCAGGCCGCGCAGCTCAGAGCGGCGACGCCGGACGGCACGCCGCCCGACCTCGCGGCCCAGCGGCAACTGGCCGATGCGCTGACGGCGCTGAAGAAGTCCGAGTTGGAACGGCAGCGGCTGACCGACGAGCTGGCGCGGTTGAACGCGGTGCTCGACCAGGCCTTGCACGGCAAGGGTGGGATGAGCGCAATCCAGCGCGCGCAGGCGCTGGCCCAGGCCGAGCGCGTGAAACGGACGCTCGCAGGCCAGCAGCCGGCGGCGACGCAGACCGTAGCGACCAATGCGCCGCCCGTGACGCCGGCAACGGCGCCAGGCGCGCCGCAGCCGACGCTGGAAAACGGCCAGGTGGTGAACCTGAACTGGAGCCTGCAGATGGCCGTGATCAACCTCGGCGAGGTCCACGGTGTGCGGCTCGGAATGCCGTTCGCGGTGATCCAGGGCGACCGGATCGTCGGTCACCTGAAGGCGGTCGAAGTTCGGAAAAAAATTTCAGGCGCGGTCATCGAGACGATGGACCGGAGCAAGCCGATCCAGGTCGGCGACCGCGTGCGGATAACGAAGAGCCAGTGATTTTGATTTTATGGACGTGCAAGCGATAACGAAATACGCGCGGATGTCGCACCAGAAGGTGCGGGAGATCACGCGTGAGATTCAAGGGATGCCTGTCGGTCGGGCGCTGGACGTGCTGCGGTTCACGCCGCGCAAGAGCGCCCGCATCGTCTTGAAGACGCTGCGCTCGGCGGTCGCCAACGCCGAGAACAACGCCAACCTCGCCGCCGACACGCTGGTGGTGAAGGAAGCCGTCGTCGGCACCGGGCCGACGTTCAAGCGATGGAAGGCCAGCGCCCGCGGCATGGCCGCGCCGCGCCTGCGCCGCACCGCGCACGTGAAGATCGTGGTCGCGCAGGTCGAGGGCCGCGTGGCCCGCGCCGCCGCGCCGAAGGCCGCCGCCAAACCCGCGCCGGAGACGAAGCCGGCCGAACCGCCGAAGGGCGAACAGAAGTAAACGGAGAACCTATGGGTCAAAAAGTCAATCCGATCAGCTACCGATTGCCCGTCTATCACGACTGGCGCGCGAAGTGGTTCGCCGACAAGAAGGAATACGCCACGCTCGTCCACGAGGACCTCAAGGTCCGCGAGTTCGTGAAGAAGAAGCTCGAACAGGCCGCCGTGCCGAAGATCGTCATCGAGCGCGCCGCCAACCGCCTCCGCGTCACCGTCCACACCGCGCGGCCCGGCATCGTCATCGGCCGCAAGGGCGCGGAAATTGACAAGCTCAAGGAAGAGCTGCACACGCTGACCGGCGGCAAAGAGATTTACGTGGACATCATCGAGATCAAGCAGCCGGAAACGGACGCGCAGCTTGTGGCCGAGAACATATCGCTGCAACTGGAGCGCCGCATCAGCTTCCGCCGCGCGATGAAGAAAGCCGTGCAGATGGCGATGGAGATCGGCAAGCGGGACGGGAGCGCGAAGGGGATCAAGATCCGCTGCAGCGGCCGGCTCGGCGGCTCCGAAATCGCCCGCACCGAGTGGTATCGCGAGGGCACCGTGCCGCTGCACACGCTGCGCGCGGACATTGATTATGGGTTTGCGGAGGCCCTCACCGTTTACGGAAAGATCGGCGTCAAGTGCTGGATCGGCAAAGGCGAACGCCCGGCCCCGCGCCGCACCCAGACGCAGCCGGCGCAGGCCCCCGCGGGCACGTCGGCCTGACGGGTCACCAATCACGAGTCACGAATAACGATTTCGCAGGAACACAACCATGCCGTTGATGCCAAAACGAGTGAAGTATCGCAAGAACCAGCGCGGCAGCCGCAAGGGTTTCGAGAACCGTGCGGTGCGCGTGGACTTTGGCGATTACGCCCTCCAGACGCTGGAGCGTGCGTGGGTGACCACGAAGCAGATCGAAGCCGCCCGCGTGGCGATCACGCGGCATCTGAAACGCCGCGGCAAGCTGTGGATCCGGATTTTCCCCGACAAGAGCGTGTCCAAGAAACCGGCCGAGACGCGCATGGGCAAGGGCAAGGGCGCGCCGGAGACCTGGGTCGCGGTGGTCAAGCCCGGCCGCGTGCTGTTCGAGGTCGGTGGCGTGCAGGAACCGCTGGCCAAGGAAGCGTTCCGCCTCGCGGCGGGCAAGCTGCCGATCTACACGCGGTTCATCACGCGGCGCGGCTGAACAATTTGAGCGGTCCCATGAAAGCAAAAGAACTTCGAGAACAAAGCACAGAGGAGTTGCAGGCGAAGACCCGCGACATGCGCGACGAGATCTTCAAGCTCAACCTCCAGAAGCACGGCGGCCAGATCGAGAAACCGAGCCGGATCCGCGAGCTGCGGCGCGACATCGCGCGCGTCGAGACCGTGCTCACGGAAAAACGGCGCGCAGCGGCGCCGGCGGCCGCTGCCAAGTAGGATTTCAACCATGCCTGACCAGACGACGACAACTCAACCGGCGCCCGACATGGCCGCGCGCGGCATCCGCAAGGACCGCGTCGGCGAGGTCATCTCCGACAAGATGCACAAGACCGTGGTCGTGCGCGTGGACCGGCGCGTGCCGCACCCGCGTTACGGCAAGGTCATGACCAAAAGCTCCAAGTTCTACGCCCACGACGAGGAGAACAAGGCCAAGGTCGGCGACCGCGTCCGCATCGTCGAGACCCGCCCGCTCTCGAAACTGAAGCGGTGGCGCGTGGTCGAGATCCTGCCGGCGACGCATCGCAGCCAGGCCGTGGAGGGATAAGCCATGTTACAGATTCGATCCATCGTCAAAATTGCCGACAACACCGGCGCCCGTCGCGGCTCGGTGATCGGCGTCATCGGCCGCAACCAGCGCTACGCCCACGTCGGCGACGTCATCTCCGCCAACATCAAGGAAGCGGCGCCGGATGGCACGGTGAAGAAGGGTGACGTGGTCACGGCGGTGGTCGTGCGCACCAAACACGCGCTGAAGCGGCCGGACGGCAGCTACCTGCGGTTCGACTCCAACGCCATCGTCATCATTGACAAGGAGCACAATCCGCGCGGCACCCGCATCTTCGGCCCCGTCGCCCGCGAGCTGCGCGAGAAGAATTTCATGAAAATAATTTCCCTCGCCCCGGAGGTGCTGTAAGCGATGAAGACGCTGCTGCGCAAAGACGACGTGGTGATGGCCATCGGCGGCCGTTCGCTCGGCAAGCAGGGCAAGGTCCTGCAAGTCATGCGTGACAAGGGCCGCGCGCTGGTCGAGGGCCTGCAACTCATCAAGCGCCACACCAAGAAGAGCCAGTTGCACCCGCAGGGGGCGATCGTGGAGAAGGAAGGTTCCATCCACGTCTCCAACCTGCTGCTGTTCTGCCCGACGTGCACCAAGGGCGTCCGGCTCGGCGCCAAACGCACGGCTGAGGGCAAGCGCATCCGGTATTGCCGGAAATGCAAACACGAATTTGACAAGTAAAGGGTGAACATGCCATCCCGACTACAAGACCATTATAAGAACGTGGTGGTGCCCGCGCTCCAGAAGGCGAAGGGCTACAAGAACGTGCACCAGGTGCCGACGATCGAGAAGATCGTCGTCACGATGGGCGTGTCCACCGCCGCGAGCAAGGCCGACAAGACCGCCGTGGAGGCGGCTGCCGCCGACCTTCAGGCGATCACCGGCCAGAAGCCGGTGACGAACATCTCGAAGAAGAACATCTCGAACTTCAACCTGCGCCTGGGGCAGGAGATCGGCTGCCGGGTGACGTTGCGCGGGCGGCGGATGTATGAGTTCCTGGACCGGCTGATCAGCGCGGCGCTGCCGCGCATCCGCGACTTCCGCGGCGTGTCGAACCGCAGCTTTGACGGCCGCGGCAATTACACGATGGGGGTCAACGACCAGACGATTTTCCCGGAGATCGAGCTGGACAAGATCAAGCGCCAGCAGGGGATGGACATCACGTTTGTGACCAGCGCGCCGACCAACGAGGAGGCGAAGCTGTTGTTGCAGCAGATGGGGATGCCGTTCATGCGGCCCAGCGCCGCGGCCGCGAAGCCCAGCGCCGCGCCGGCGAAAGAGGTCGCGGCCCCGGCGAAAGAAGCCGCGGCCCCGGAGAAGAAAGGCTGAGGATTATGGCGAAGACGTGTTGGGAAGTTAAACAGCGAAAGACGCCGAAGTTCAAGGTGCGCGCCTACCACCGCTGCAAGATCTGCGGGCGGCGGCGCGGCTATGTCGGGCGGTTCCAGATGTGCCGGCTCTGCTTCCGCGAGCAGGCATCCAAGGGCGTGTTGCCCGGCGTGATCAAGGCGAGTTGGTAAGAATGAACCTGACTGATTCCATTGCTGATATGTTGACCCGCATCCGCAACGCCGCCGCGGCGTCGCTGGAGGAGGTCGTGGTGCCGCACTCCAAGCTCAAGAGCGAGGTGGCGCGCATCCTCAAACAGGAGGGCTTCGTGCGCGACTTTGAGGTCGAGAAGGAGAAGGACAGCGCGCACAAGCAAATCCGGATCACGCTGAAGTATTCCGCCAAAGGCCCCGTCATCGTCGGCCTGAAGCGGATCAGCCGCCCCGGCCTCCGCGTCTATGTCGGCAGCGACGACATCCCGCGCGTGCTCAGCGGCATGGGCGTGTCGGTGCTGTCCACCTCGCGCGGTCTGATGACCGGCCGCGAGGCGAAACAACAAAAAGTCGGCGGCGAACTGCTTTGCACTGTGTGGTGATTTGTCATGTCACGAATCGGACTCCAACCCATTGTGGTGCCGGCGAAGGTGAAGGTCACCGTCGCGGGCCAGAAAGTTTCCGTCGAAGGCCCCAAGGGCCGGCTCGACTACGACGTGCCTGCCGCGATCCAGGTCGCGTTGCAGGACGCCAAAGTCCTGGTCAAGCGCAGCGGCGACACGGCCGAGGCGCGGTCGCTCCACGGCCTCGCCCGCAGCCTGATCAACAACATGGTCAAGGGTGTCACCGACGGTTACAGCAAGAGCCTCGAGGTCCACGGCGTCGGTTTCCGCGCCGCGGTGCAGGGCGAGAAGCTCAACCTGGTCATCGGCAAGTCGCACCCGGTGAACCTCGACATCCCCAAGGGCGTCAAGGTCATCGCCGCGGAGAACCAGGCCAAGATTCCCTGCATCACGGTGGAAGGCCCCGACAAACACATGGTCGGCCACTTCGCCGCCGTGGTGCGCGGCCAGTATCCGCCCGAGCCTTACAAGGGCAAGGGCATCCGTTACGCCGGCGAGCAGGTCCGCCGCAAGGAAGGCAAGACCGTCCAGCAGTAAACTTTTTTGATTTGCCGGACGGCAAAATCCGTCTGGCGCGATTGAGATGAGACCCATACAGCGCAAGCAATTCATTGAACGCCGCCACAAGCGGCTCCGGCAGAAGGTCCGCGGCACCGCCGCGCGGCCGCGCCTGTCCGTGGCGTTCACCGGCAAACATATTTACGCCCAGGTGGTGGACGACATCGCCGGCAAGACGCTGGCGTTCGCCTCGACGCTCGACAAGAGCTTCGGCGAGAAGAAGTCCAAGGGCAACAAGGACGGCGCCGTGGCGATCGGCAAGTTGATCGCCGAGCGCGCCAGGGAGAAGGGCGTCACCGCCGTCGTGTTCGACCGCGGCGGCTTTCGTTACCAGGTCAGCGAGAAGGGCAAGAACCGCGTGGCCATGCTGGCCGACGCCGCGCGCCAAGGCGGGTTGAAGTTTTAGGACGCATGAACACCGACAAATTCGCACTGAAGAAGGAAACCCGCACGGTCGCGGAGACGGAGAAGGAAATCCGCCAGGTCAAGGTCGCCCCCGTGACGGAGAGGGTGCCCGACAGGACCGCCGAGCGCCCGCGCGGCGAGATGGCCGAGAAGGTCGTGTTCATCAACCGCACCGCCAAGGTCGTCAAGGGCGGCCGGCGGTTCAGCTTCAGCGCGCTGATCGTCGTCGGCGACCAGCAGGGCCACGTCGGCTACGGCCTGGGCAAGTCGAAGGAAGTCGCCGATGCCATCCGCAAGGGAACCGAAGCGGCCAAGAAAAACGTCGTCAGCGTCTCGCTGCGGAACAACACCATCCCCCACGAGGTCTCCGGCCAGTTCAGCGGCGGGCGCGTGTTGTTGCGGCCGGCCTCGCCCGGCACCGGCGTCATTGCCGGCGGCGGCATGCGGGCCGTGTGCGAACTGGCGGGCATCAAGGACGTGCTCGCCAAGAGCCTCGGCTCCAGCAACCCGGCCAACGTCGTGAAGGCCACCATGGTCGCGCTGGGCAACCTGCGCCAGCGCGATGAGATCATGGCGGGCCGTGGCAAGAACAAGCCGGCCGAAACAGCCGCCAACTGACGCGGCACGTTCCAGATTTCACTCCTCACTCCTCACTTGTTACTCCCATGAGATTGCATGAATTGACCAACCGGCCCGGCGCCAAACATCGCGTGAAGCGGCTCGGCTGCGGCGAGAGCAGCGGCCACGGCAAGACCTCCACGCGCGGCGGCAAGGGCCAGACCGCGCGCTCCGGCGGCAGCCTCAAGATCGGCTTTGAGGGCGGCCAGACCCGCCTCATCGTCCGGATGCCGCGGCGCGGCTTCAACAACGCCGCCTTCACCACCGACTACCAGATCATCAACGTGGACGTGCTGAACGCCTTCGACGACGGCGCCACCGTCGGCCCGAAGGAGCTGGCCGCCGCCGACGTGCTGCAAGGCCACGGCGTCGGCATCAAGATCCTTGGCGAGGGCGAATTGAAGAAGAAGCTCACCGTCCACGCCCACAAGTTCAGCGGCTCGGCGAAGGAGAAGATCGAAAAGGCCGGCGGCAAGTGCGAGGTGATCGCGCTGCCGCTCGCACCGGGCGCGCGCAATCCTTACGGCAACAAGAAGGCCGAGAAGGCGGCCAAGGCCGCCGCGAAAGCCGAGGCGAAACCGGCGGCACCGCCGGCGAGCTGACGCTCTTTGACATCCAATGCTTTCCGCGTTTTCCAACACGCTGAAGATTCCCGAACTGCGGTCCCGGCTGCTGTTCACGTTCGGGCTGCTGGCGATCTGCCGCGTCTTCGCGGCGGTGCCGGTGCCGGGCATCAACGGCCGCGCGCTGTCGGAGTTTTTCGAGCACGCCTCGCAGCAGGCGGGCGGGTTGCTCGGCCTCTACAGCCTGTTCACCGGCGGCGCGCTGGAGAACTGCGCCATCGCGGCGATGGGCATCATGCCCTACATCAGCGCCTCGATCATCCTGCAGTTGCTTGTGGCGGTGGTGCCGCAACTCGGCCGCATCGCGCGCGAGGAGAACGGCCGCCAGAAGATCGTCCAATACACCCGCTACTTGACGGTGGTGCTCTGCCTGTTCCAGGGCTACCTGATGGTGGTTGGGTTCTTCGAAAGCCCCGGCTCGCTGCTGCGGGCGTTCACGGGCAGCCTGGTCACGGAGAACTGGCTGGCCAATCCGTTCGTTTACCGGATGGTTGCCATCATCAGCTTGACGGCCGGCACGATGCTGTTGATGTGGCTCGGCGAGCAGATCACCGCGCGCGGCGTCGGCAACGGCATCTCGCTCATCATCACGGCGAACATCGTCGCGCGTCTGCCTGCCGCGTTGCAGCGCACGTGGACGATGTTCTTCCCCGGCGAGGGGCTGGATTCGAAATACAACTTCATCCATTTCCTCGGCATGGTGGCGATGCTGATGGCGGTGATCGCGGGCATCATCGCGGTGACGCAGGCGCAGCGGAAGATTTCCGTGCAATACGCGAAGCGGATGGTCGGCAACCGGATGGTCACGGGCGGCCAGACCTACATGCCGCTGCGGGTGAACTACTCCGGCGTCATGCCGATCATCTTTGCGCAGGCGATCCTGATGTTCCCGCAGAAGATTTTCCAGTTGCTGGGCGGCAAGATTGCGTTTTTCGCATGGTTGGGCGAGATCCTGAGCGAGACGCGCGGGCACATGGCCTACTACACGATTTACTCGCTGCTGATCTTCGCGTTCTCGTTCTTCTGGGTCGCGACGACGTTCAACGAGATCCAGGTCGCCGACGACCTCAAGAAATACGGCGGCTACGTGCCGGGCATCCGGCCGGGCAAGCCGACGGCGGATTTCCTGCGCAACTCGATGACGAAGATCACGCTGGCGGGCGCGTTGTTCCTGACGGTCATCGCGCTGATCCCGATGTGGATGTATAACCAGCTCGGCATTGATTACATGGTGGCCAGCTTTTTCGGCGGCACCAGCATGCTGATCGTGGTGGGCGTGATGCTCGACACGATGCGGCAGGTGGAGACCCACCTGCTGACGCGGCATTACGACGGTTTTCTGAAGAAAGGTCGCCTGCGCGGCCGCCGATAGCGGCGCGCGGGCGGGTTCATTGACACAACAACGTTCGGCCCCTAGACTCGGCAAATGATTCTGCGGTCGCCAGACGAGTGGGCAGCGATGCGCGCGGCCTGCCAGGCCGCGACCGGGATCATGCAGCAGGTCGCGGCGATGGTCGTGCCCGGCCGGCGGACGAAGGAACTCGACGAGGCCGCGGCGGCGCTGATCAAGGCGCGCGGCGGCAAGAGCGCGTTCCTTGGCTACCGCGGCTACAAGGGCAACATCTGCGTCTCGGTGAACGAGGAAGTCGTTCACGGGCTGCCCGGCGAGCGCCGCGTCCAGTATGGCGATGTGGTCAGCCTGGACGTGGGCGTGGTGCTCGGCGGGTTCGTCGGCGACACGGCGACGAGCGTGGCCGTCGGGATGATCAAGTTCGAGACGCAACGGCTGCTCGACATGACCGAGAAGGCGCTTTACGCCGGAATCGCAGCGGCCCGCGCGGGCAACCGAGTCGAGGACATCTCGCGCGCGATCCAGCAGACGGTCGAGGGCGCCGGGTTCGGTGTGGTGCGCGAGTTCGTGGGCCACGGCGTCGGCCGGAAGCTGCACGAAGACCCGCAGATCCCGAACTTCGTGGAGCGCGGCAAGAAGTCGCCGGTGTTGCGGGCCGGCATGGCGCTGGCCATCGAGCCGATGACGACGCAGGGCCGGCCGGAAGTGGAACTGTTGCGCGACGGCTGGACGGTGGTGACGAAGGACGGGCTGCCGTCGGCGCACTTTGAGCACACGGTCGCGGTGACCGAGGGTGAACCGGAGATTTTGACGTGTCGCAAGACGACGCCATCCGCGGTGCCGGCATCGTGATCGAGGTGCTGCCGAATTGCACGGCGCGCGTCGAGATGCCGAACGGGCATCGCGTGCTGGGTTACTGCGCGGGCCGGGCGCGGGCGGAAGCGGACAAGCTTGCGCCGGGCGACCAGGTTGTGGTTGAGATGACGTGCTACGACATGAGCAAGGCTCGGATCGTGGGTGTTGGGAAGTGAGAAAAAATTTATGAAGGTAAGATCGTCAGTGAAACGAATGTGCGAGCGCTGCCGGGTGATCCGGCGCAAGGGCGTGGTGCGGGTGATCTGCACCAACCCGCGGCACAAGCAGCGTCAGGGTTAAACGAGGACACATCATGGCCAGACTTTTGGGCGTTGAAATTCCAGACAAGAAGAAGATCAGCATCTCGCTGCGCTACATCTACGGCCTCGGGCCGACCAATTCGCTCCAGATCCTGGAGAAGGCGGGCGTTGATGCGAACCTGCGCACCGAGAAGCTCACCGACGAGCAGCTCAGCAAGATCGTGGCGGTCATCCAGCAGGGCGGCTACGTCATCGAGGGCGACCTGCGCCGCGAGATCGGCCTGAACCTGAAACGGCTCATCGGCATCAAGAGCTACCGCGGCAGCCGCCACGTCAAGGGCCTGCCCGTCCGCGGCCAGCGCACCCAGACCAACGCCCGCACCCGCAAAGGCCCCCGCAAGACCGTCGGCGTTGTCCGCAGCAAGGACGCCAAGACCGGCAAGGTGTAATCGAGTTTCGAGGTAACCATATGGCTGAAGAGAAAGACAAGAAACCCGCCGCGAAGGAACCCAAGGCCGCCAAGCCCGCCGCCGAAGCTGGCGCGCCGCCGGCGAAACCCGCCGCGGCGAAAAAGGAAACCGCACCCGCCGCCGCCAAGAAAGAAGGCGCGGCCGCCGCGGCTGCGCCGCCCACCGTCGAGTCCATTCTCGGCGAAGAGGCCAAGCCGGCGAAGGTCATCAAGGCCAAGGGCTCCAAGAACATTCACACCGGCATCGCCCATGTGATCGCGACGTTCAACAACACCAGCGTCACCATCACCGACATGCAGGGCAACATGCTCTCCTGGTCGAGCGCCGGCCGCGTCGGCTTCAAAGGCTCGCGCAAGAGCACGGCCTACGCGGCGCAGGTCGTGGCGCAGGACGCCGCCCGCCAGGCGATGGCCCACGGCATGAAGGAAGTCGAGGTCCATGTCAAAGGCCCCGGCTCCGGCCGCGAGAGCGCCATCCGCGCATTGCAGGCCGCCGGCCTGGAGATTTCGGTCATCAAGGACGTCACCCCGATCCCGCACAACGGTTGCCGCGCGCCCAAGAAGCGCCGCGTCTAGTCAGAGAGGATTTTTGCCATGGCTCGTTATCGTGGACCCAAACAACGCATCAGCCGCCGCTACGGCGCGCCCGTCTTCGGCCCGCACAAGGTGCTCGAGAAGCGCGCCTATCCCCCCGGCCAGCACGGCCCGCGCTCGCGGCGCAAGCTCACCGACTACGCCCGCGGCCTCGCCGAGAAGCAGAAGCTCCGCTACTGCTACGGGCTGCTCGAGCGGCAGTTCCGCCGCATCTTCAACCTCGCCAAGAGCCGCCGCGGCAACACCTCCGAGACGATGCTCCAGTTGCTGGAGACGCGGCTGGACAACGTCACCTTCCGGCTCGGCTTCGGGCTGAGCCGGCCCCAGGCCCGCCAGCTCGTCAACCACGGCCACGTCAAGGTCAACGGCCGCGCCGTCAACGTTCCGTCCTACAACGTCAAGGCCGGCGACGTCATCGAAGTCCGGGACAACGCCCGCTCGCGCCAGATGGTCGGGCGCGGCCTGGAGTCGGCCACCGTCCGCACCGTGCCGGACTGGCTGTCGCTCAACAAGGAAGGCCTCAAGGCCAACGTGCTGCGGATGCCCACGGTGGACGAGATCCAGCCCATCGCGAACGTCCAGGCCATTGTCGAGTTCTACTCACGGTAGCAATCAGCTTTCAGCAGTCAGCAGCCAGTGGCCAGTCATTAGAGAACAAGTAACAACAAACGCGAGTATATGGGCCGGATGACGGCCTGCTGAAACCCCGGCCACGGGTTGTCACAGCAGGCGCCGGGTCCGAGCCAGATCAAACTCGCAGGAGGACAACATGCCAGTTCGTCTCGGTCGTTTCGAAATGCCAAAGCGGTTGACGAAAGATGAAGCCACCGCCACGGCCACCTACGCCAAGTTCATCGCCGAGCCTTTCGAGGCCGGCTACGGTCACACCGTCGGCAACTCGATTCGCCGCGTGCTCTTGAGTTCGCTCGAAGGCGCGGCCATCACCACCATCAAGTTCGATGAGTCGCTGAAGGCGTCCCACGAGTTCGCCACCATCGCCGGCGTCATCGAGGACGTCACCGACATCATCCTCAACCTCAAGAAGGTGCTGCTCAAGTCGCACACCAAGGAGCCGCGCCAGATCCTGCTCCTGGCCAACAAGGACGGCGCCATCACCGCCGCCGACATCCAGGCCGACAACACCATCGAGATCGTCAACCCCGACCAGCACATCTGCACGCTGGACAAGAAGCTGAAGTTCGAACGGGAGCTGACGATCGAGGTCGCGCGCGGCTTCCGGCCGGCCGAGAAGAACAAGCAGGCCGAGATGCCCATCGGCGTCATCGCCATGGACTCCGTCTTTTCGCCCGTGCGCCGCGTCCGCTACGCCGTCGAGAACACGCGCGTCGGCCAGCGCACCGACTACGACAAGCTGATCACGGAGATCTGGACCGACGGCCGCATGACGCCCGACGACGCCCTGGTGCAATCCTGCCACATCCTGCGCCACCACCTCGACGTCTTCTGCGACTTCGGCAAGGAGCCGGTCGAGTTCGAGGCCCCAACCGAAAAAGTCAGCGACGAGAACGTCCGCCTGCGCAAGCTGCTCAACATGTCGGTCAACGAGATCGAGTTGAGCGTCCGCGCCGCCAACTGCCTCAACAACGCCAACATCACCAGCGTCGGCCAGCTCGCCATGAAGACCGAGGCCGAAATGCTCAAGTATCGCAACTTCGGCAAGAAGTCCCTCAACGAGATCAAGGACAAGCTCTCCGCGCTGGGCCTGAGCCTCGGCATGAAGTTCGACCTGAGCCTGCTCGAGGCCCCGGTGGAAGAGCCGGTGGCGCCCCCCGACGAAGCCGTCAAGGAGTAAAGGAACCGAGCCATGCGCCATCGCAACCTCACCATCAAACTCGGCCGCAAGGGCGAGCATCGGAACATGATGCTGGCGAACCTTGTCAGCGACCTCATCCTGCGCAACCGCGTCACCACGACCCTGGCCAAGGCCAAGGCTGCGCGCCGGCTCGCCGACAAGATGATCACCCTCGGCAAGAAAGGCACGCTTCACCACCGCCGTCAGGCGCTGGCCGTGCTGCACCGCAAGAACGCCGTGGCCAAGCTCTTCAAGGACCTGGCCCCGCAGCACACCGGCCGCAACGGCGGCTACACCCGCATCGTCAAGCTCGGCGCCCGCATCGGCGACGCCGCGCCCACGGCCCT
>JACRKA010000380.1 GCA_016219905.1 Verrucomicrobiota bacterium | reverse complement strand
TGAGGCGGTTCGTCAGATAGCCACAAGGTGGGCCGGGCCGCCGGCACGGCCAGTCATTCAGGATCGCCGCGCGGGAAAAGCGGCAGAGGACTGCCGCAGTCCAAGACGCTACCGCGTAGTTGAAAGCCCCTCATCCCAGCGAGCGAGCGTCATGGACTGCGCCAGCCAACTGGCGCTATGCGGACAGGGCGAATGCGCAGACACTGTCTGGCTTCCGCTACTCCAGCAGCGGCAGCAACTCCGCCAACTGCCTGATCGTCGTCGCGCGCCACGGATGCGCCTCGCCGCGATGAATCAACACCGCCCGCATCCCCACGGCTTGTGCCCCGAGAATATCCTCGCGATAGCTGTCGCCCACGTGCAGCACCGCCGAAGGCTCCTTAACTCCGACTGACGCACACGCCGCACGGAAAATCTTCTCGTGCGGCTTCTCCGCGCCGACCTCACACGAGATGCACACGCCATCCATCAACGCCAGCACGCCCAACTCCTCCAGAACGGGCCGCAGCCTATTGTCCCAGTTCGACAGCAGCCCGACCTTCAGCCCGCGCGCCTTCACTGCGGTGATGGTGTCCATCGCGTCGGGGAACAAGCGCCACACACCCGCATGGCCGAAGGTATCGTAGAGTTCCTCGAAATAAGCCTCGCGGTCGTCCATCACCGCGCCGATGTGGTCCAGCGCGCGGAACACAAGCTGTCGCCACCACGTCTTCTGGCTAACGTTGCCCGCCGTGCCGAGCGTCTCCGCGTGATGACTCGTCGCCCAGACGTGTCGGAACGCCGCCTCCATCGCCTCGGCGCTCGCGACGCAGCCGTGACGCCGCGCGGTGTCGGCATAGATCGCGCCGACGGATGGATGCGGATAAAGCAGCGTGCCCCCCGCGTCGAAGGTGACTGCTCGAAGCTTCATAGTAGCGGCGTCACTCCGTGACGCCATTGTCGTGATGATGCGCGTCACGGAGTGACGCGGCTACGTTCATTGGTTCAGCCCCGACTCAAAGTGCCGGTGCTCCAGATGCGCCAGCGCCTCGCCGACCAGGAACAAGGATCCCGCGATGACGACCACGCCGCAGCGGCCCTGCACTTCGTCGAGCGCAGCAGCCAGCGTGTTGGCGTTGCGCACGGCCGTTGGTGTAGCTACTTGCCGGCAGAGCGCGGCCAGTTCGGCCGGGTTCGACGTGCGGTCGCTGACGACGCGGACGGTCAGCACCTCCGCGGCGCGCGGCACGAGCGCGCGGAAGAAGTCCTCGCAGTTCTTGTCGCGGAGGATGCCGAGGATGAGCGTGATCGGTTGGCCGCGGAAATGACGGTCGAGCACGGCAGCCAGCGCGGCGGCGGCGGCCGGGTTATGCGCGCCGTCGAGCACCAGCGTCGGCATTCCGGGAAACACGTGGAAACGGCCCGGCCATTTCGTCGCGGCGAGTCCGGCACAGATGACCGTATCGGGCAGATTCAAAGCGGCGCGCGCCGCCGCGATGGCGGTGGCGGCGTTGACAGCCTGGTGCGCCCCGATCAGCGGGATGCTGAACTCGATGCCGCCGGCACGGACCAACTGGCCGCAAAGGTCTTCCCGCAACTGCTGGCAATCTTCGGCGCGAACCCGCGTCAGCGGCGCTCCAACTTCACGAGCGGTCCGTCCGATGACATCCAACGCCATCTGCTCGCCCGCGGCGGTGATGGCGGGGATGCCCGGCTTGATGATGCCCGCCTTTTCAACGGCGATCTTCTCGATGGTGTCGCCGAGGTAAGCGGCGTGGTCGTGCTGGATGTTCGTGATGACGCTGGCCAGTGGCGTGACGATGTTGGTGGCGTCGAGCCGGCCGCCCATGCCCGTTTCCCAGACCACGAGGTCGCAGCGTTGTTCCTCGAAGTAGCGCAGCGCGAGCGCCGTCACGGCCTCGAAGAACGTCGGCTGCGCCTGGCCCGGCATTTCGGCGACGCGCTGCATCAGCGGGCGCAGCTCTGTCACCAATCGCACCACGTCGGCTTCCGGGATGGGCACGTCGTTGACCTGGATGCGCTCGCAAAAGCTGACGAGGTGCGGCGAGGTGTAAAGGCCGACCCGAAGGCCGGCGCGCTTGCCGATGGCGTTGAGCATCGCGGCGACGCTGCCCTTGCCGTTGGTGCCGGCGATGTGGATGAACCGCAGCCGCTCGTGCGGGTTGCCCATCAGCGCCAGCAGGGCGCGCGTGTTCTCCAGACCCAGCTTGATGCCGAAGAGCCGGATGCCGAAGAGATATTCGACTGTCTGGTCGTAAGTCACCGGCCGCGACGCTAGCACGCGCCCGCCGCGGCGGTCAACGGGCCGTGGACGGTCGCCTTGCCAAGCCGCGCCGATGCTGTTAGAACATGACGCCTCATGCTGGTGAATAAACTCACAATCCTCGGCCCCGGCCTGCTCGGCGGTTCGATCGGGCTGGCGGCGCGCGCGCGCAAGGTCGCCGGCCAGGTCACGCTCTGGGCGCGTCGGCCGGAGGCTTGTGACGACGCGCTGGCCGCCGGCGCAGCGGACGCGGCCACCCTGAACCTCGCCGAGGCCGTAAGCGGCGCGGAGTTGGTCGTGCTGGCTACGCCGGTCGGCGTGATGGCGGAGTTGACGCGCAAAATGGCGGCGCCGCTCGGCGCAAACATCGTCGTGACGGACGTGGGCAGCGTGAAGTATCCCGTCGTCCGCGAACTGAGCCACATCCTGAACGGCAAAGCGCGCTTCGTCGGCAGCCATCCGATGGCCGGCAGCGAGCAGTCCGGCTTGAAGGCTGCGCGGAAGGACTTGTTTGACGGCACCGTCTGCATCCTGACGCCCGTCGAGGAAACCGACCCGGACGCGCTGCGCACCGTTGCTGAGTTTTGGAAAGCAATCGGTGCAAGCATCCGCACGCTGCCGCCGCTGGAGCACGACGAGATGGTCGCGCGGGTCAGTCATCTGCCGCATCTGGTCGCGGCGGCGCTCGTCAGTTTCGTCTGCAACGACGGCCCGCGGCCGATGGAGTTCGCCGGCGGCGGCCTGCGGGACTCGACACGGATCGCGAGCGGCCCGCCGGACATGTGGCAGGAGATCTGTGCGACCAACCGCGAGGAGGTCTGCCGCGCGCTGGAGGGTTACATCGAGCAGCTCGAAGCGGTGCGTGCCATGCTGGAGAACAAGGAGGAGGCAAACCTGACCGCCTTCCTGAAACGCGCGAAGCATTTGCGCGACGAGATGAAGTTCCGCCGCTGACCGGCCGTGAAGACGCCCAACGTCATCGAGATCGAGCCACTGGCGCGCCCGCCGTTCGTGCCCGTCTCCGTCCCCGGCTCGCGCCAGATCACCCTCCGCGCACTGGTGCTGGCCGCATTGGGGAAAGGCCTTCACACGCTCCACAACGCCCTGTTCTGCGAAGACGTCGAGGCGATGATTGATGGCCTGCGACGGCTCGGCTTCGAACTGCGCGCGGATCATGCGCGGCTTCTGATCGAGGTGGAAGGAGGCGACGGCGCCATCCCGGCCGCTCACGCGGAGTTGTTCGTGGGAAACTCAGCGACGGCGGCGCGCTACCTGGCGGCGCTCGCCTGCCTCGGGCGTGGACGTTATCGCATCCACGGCCTGCCCCGGCTGCACGACCAGCCGATGGAAGACCTTTTTGAGGCGCTCAGCGGACTCGGCGTGCAGTTCGACGGACGCAACAACAAGCTGCCCGTCGTGATCCACTCCGCCGGCCTGAAGCCGGGCCATGTGACCCTCAACGTGCCCGTATCGAGTCCATTCGCCAGCGCAGTCATGCTGGTCGCGGCCCGCGCCGGGCTTGAGGTTGCTTTCACCGGCGGCGACGACCGCGCCGGGCTTGTCGCGATGACCCGCGCGATGATCAAGGAGTGGGCTGGCGGCGGCCTGCGCGATTATGTCGTCGAGCCGGACATGGGCCGGGCGAGTTGCTTCATCGGCGCGGGGTTCATCACCGGCGGCAAGGTCAGCGTCCTGGGCGGCGCGGAGGCGTCGCTCCAGAGGGACGCGAAATTCCCGCAGTTTCTCCCGCCGCCCGCGAACGTGTCGTATGGCGCCGACCTCGGCGACAGCGTGCTGACGCTGGCCGGCTGCGCCCTGTTCAGCCAACAGCCGCTGAGCGTCCGCGATGTCGCCGCGCCGTCCACGCCGGAGCATGACCCCATCCGCCTGCTCGCGGGCGAACTCCGCAAACTCGGCGCGCAGGTCGAGGAGACGGAGGATTCGGTGACGGTGTGGCCGGCGCAGCCCGGCCAGCTTCACAGCGCGGAGGTCCAGACGCACAACAACACGCACATCGCGATGACCCTTGCGATGCTCGGGCTGAAACTCCACGGCCTCCGCATCAGCAACCCCGCTTGCGTGCGGCGCGCGTTCCCGGATTTCCTCGAGCGACTCGACTGGCTGCGCCGCGTGGTGATCGCGATTGACGGCACCAGCGGTTCCGGCAAGAGCACGCTGGCCAAGCGGCTGGCAAAGCAGTTCGGCTTCAACCACGTGGACACCGGCGCGATGTATCGCACGCTGACGTGGCAATGCCTGCGCCATCTGGTGGACTGCAACGACCCGGCCGCCGTCGTGGGCGCGATGCACGCGATGAAGACCGAGTTCCACGTCTTCGCAGGGCGCATCCTGATGTTCGTGGATGGCGCCGATCCCGGCGAGGCCATCCGCGGCGAGGCGGTGAACCAGACCGTCTCGCTGGTCGCGCGCATCCCGGAGGTGCGCGCATGGATGGTGGCGCGGCAGCGCGAGTTGATCCGGTTCGGCTCGCTGGTGATGGAGGGGCGCGACATCGGGTCGGTGGTGTTCGCCGAGACGCCGTTCAAGTTCTACCTCGACGCGCATCTCGATGCGCGCGTCGAGCGGCGCACGCGCGACGGTTACAGCGACCAACTGAAACAGCGCGACCTGCTGGACACGACGCGGCGCATCTCGCCGCTGGTCATCGCGTCGGGCGCGTGCGTGCTGGACACCAGCGGCAACACGCCGGAGCAGACCGCCGCGCTCGCGCTGGAGGAACTCAAGCGCCGCGGGCTATGAGCCACGACCCACATTGCCCCGCCTCTCAAGCACAACGGCCAAGGAGGCCGTGGTATGGCTTCACGTGTGCCATGACGCGGCTGCTGTTCCGCGCCATGTTCAACCAGCGGTGCCATGGACTGGACAACGTGCCCGCAACCGGCGGTGTGGTCATCGCTTCCAACCACGTCAGTTTCCTCGACCCCCATGCTGTCGGCAGCGTGATCCCGCGCAGCGTGTTTTATCTGGCCCGGCGGACGCTGTTCGACCGCGCGCCGTGGGGCGCCGTGCTGCGAAGCTGGAACGTCGTGCCCGTGGATCTCAGTGGCAAGCCCGACATCGCCGGCATCAAGGCCATCCTGGGCCGGCTGGAGGAAGGCCACGCGGTGCTGCTGTTCCCCGAGGGCACGCGGTCGCCTGACGGACACTTCCAACCCGCGAAGGCGGGTGTCGGCCTGCTTGCGGCCAAGGCCGCCGTGCCCGTGGTGCCTGTGCGCATTTTCAACGCCAGCGAGTTATGGCCGAAAGGGCGAAGATGGCCGCGGCGCGGCCAGCTTGATGTCGTGTATGGCGAACCCGTGAACTACAACGGGATGTTCGCCGACGCGAAGGCCAAAGGCGGGCGCGAGGCGAAGGAGATTTACCAGAAGATCGCCGACGACATCCTGGAGCGGATCAAGGCGCTGCGTTTGCCCACCGGTCCGTGCGAGGTCAAGGCAGACGGGGCTTGAAGAGCTGCAGGTCGTCGTCGCGCCGGCCGCAGATGCGCTCGTGTTCCTCGATGAGGTAACGGTCGGTCATGCCGCTGACGTAATCGCACACCGCCCGGTGGACGCCGATCTTCTCGATGCGCGCACGGCTCTGGCTGCCGATGAGGCGCGGGTTGGCCATGAGCGCGTTGAACAACTCCTCGATCAGCGCGCAGGCGCGGCGGTTCACGTCGTCCACCTTCGGGTTGTAGTAGAGGTTCTGGTAAAGGTGGTCGCGCAGCGCGAGCGTCCGCTTCTTCATCTCCGGGCTGTAACCGACCAGCGGCGCAACGCAACGGCGCACATCGTCGGCGCTCCGCACGGCCGATTGCTCGATAAGCTGGTTGCTGTGGCGGATGACATCCTCGACCTGCGCATTGATGAGACAACGGATGACGTAATAGTGGCGGCGATCCGCGTCGAGGTGCGGATGGCGGCGCGCGATCTCTCCGTTGGCTTCCTGCCAGACCGCGATGTGCGCGAGCGCCTTTTCGTCGAGCAGCTTCTCCTCCAGGCCGTCATCGAGGTCGTGGCTGTAATAGGTGATCTCGTCGGCGACGTTGGCGATTTGCGCTTCCAGCGACGGGTTGTTCACTTCAAAGCCGATGGTCTGCGCCGGCTTGTCGTAACTGGTGACGTGCTTGGCGAGGCCCTCGCGCGCCTCGTAGGTCAGGTTCAGCCCGTCGAACTCCGGGTATTTCTTCTCCAACTCCTCGACGACGCGCAGGCTCTGCTTGTTGTGCTCGAAGCCGCCGTGCTCGGCCATCAAATCGTTCAACGTCCGCTCGCCGCTGTGGCCGCACGGCGAATGGCCGAGGTCGTGCGCGAGCGCGATGGCCTCCGCGAGATCCTCGTTGAGCCGCAGCGCCCGCGCGATGGACCGGGCAATGGCCGCCACCTCGATGCTGTGCGTCAAGCGCGTGCGCAGATGGTCGCCCGTGCCGTTGAGAAACACCTGCGTCTTGTATTCCAGCCGCCGGAACGCCCGCGAGTGGATCACGCGGTCGCGGTCGCGGGCATACTCGCTCCGCAAGTCATGCCGCGACTCCGCGTGGACGCGCCCGCGGCTCTCGGAGCTTCTTTGCGCGTAAGGGGCGAGCGTCTCCCGCTCGATGCGCTCCTGTTCTGCTCGTGTCGTCAGCACGGTGGGGAATGTGACAAACGCGCCGCCTCAGCGCAAGCGTCGCGTTCCTGGCGTGTTCGCTGCGGGCGCATCTCAGTTCTTGAGAGGGTCGAGCAAACGGACTTGAAAGTCCGTTCTACTTCCTGGAGCACGCGAACCCGTAGAGCGGACTTCCAAGTCCGTTACTTTGACTTGTCCAAACAGTTGAGATGCGCCACTTGGGTGCGCCGCCCCCTCATCACCGCCCCCGCGGGCGCTTCCCCGGCAGGCCGCAGAAGAGGTCCAGCCACAGGAACGCAACGACCACGAGCGAGTTCTTGATCTTGCCGCGACGCAGCAGGCTGGGGATTTGCTTCAGAGGCACAAGCCTCACCGCGATGTCCTCCGCGTGATCAAACTCAGTCTCGCAGACCTTGCGCGCGTTGCGGATGAGCACCGTGTAGCAGGTGTTGCGATGGAACGCCGGGTTCGGAGCCACGCTGCCGATGAGCCGCACATCCGGCGAGTCGTAGCCGGTTTCTTCGCGCAACTCGCGCCGTGCGGCCTTCAGCGGCGACTCGCCGCGGTCAATCATCCCGCCGGGAATCTCCAGTTCGACCCGCCGCGTGCCGTGGCGGAACTGTTCGATGAGCACAATCTCGTTCTTCGCCGTCAGCGCGATCATATTGACCCAGTCAGGGCCTTCCAGCACGAAGAAGTCATGCTCCGCGCCCGTGCGCGGCGAACGCGCCGTCTCCACGCGCGAGCGGAAGATGCGGTAATCGTGCAGCAGCTTTGATTTCAGCCGCGGCCAGTTACGAACGGATGCCATTTCTCCTCAAAGTCCAGCCTCTGCGCGCAACACGATCTTGACATCCATGCGGATCGGCTCGTTCGGATTGTCGCGCGCGTTGCGCGGCTGGCTGACGGCCTGATCGGCCACCTCGACGCCCTTGACGACGCGGCCGAAGACCGTGTAGCCGCCGTTGAGGAAATCATTGTTCTTCACGTTGATGAAGAACTGGCTGCCGCTCGACGCTTTGCTGGGGTTGGCATCGTCGCCGAGCCGCGCGGTGGCGAGGCTGCCGCGGACGTGCGGCAGCTTGATCTCTGCCACCACGGTATAGTCCGGCCCACCCGTGCCCGCGCGCGCCGAAAGCGGGTCCGTCTTTGTGTTCGGGTCGCCGCCCTGGATCATGAATCCGGGGATGACGCGGTGGAACGTCGTGCCGTTGTAGAAGCCCTCCTTCGCGAGCTTCTTGAAGTTCGCGACGGTCTTGGGCGCTTCCTTTTCGGCAAACTCGACGATCATCTTGCCGAACTTCGTTTCGATGACGGCGACCTCGCCGCCTGTGGAGGCTGGTTGGCTCATGGTGTTAGCTTCCGATGTGCTTGGTCGTTGGAGTTTGCGGCGCGATTACAGTCCGGCCTCGGCGCGCGGCACGATCTTGATCTCCATCCTGATCGGCTCGTCCGGATTGTCCTTCGCATTGCGCGGCTGGGCGATGATCTGGTCAGCCACCTCCATGCCTTTCAAGACCCGGCCAAACACCGTGTAACCGCCCCTGTCGAGGGAGGTGTTGTCCTTCGCATTGATGAAGAACTGGCTGCCGCTGGAGGCGCGCTTCGGGTTCACCTGATCGCCCGTGCGGGCGCAGGCGATCGAGCCGCGGACGTTGGGCAGCTTGATCTCGGCCGGCACCGTGTAGCCGGGGCCGCCGCTGCCGGCGCGGGGCGAATGCGGGTCCGCCTTCGTGTTCGGGTCCCCGCCCTGGATCATGAAGTTCGGGATGACGCGGTGGAACGTCGTCCCGTTGTAGTAGCCCTGCTTGGCGAGCTTCTTGAAGTTGGCCACCGTCTTCGGCGCGTCCTCGTTGGCGAACTCGACGACGATCTTGCCGAACTTGGTCTCGATGACCGCGACCTCGTCCGGTGAGCCTTGGGGCTGGGCCGCGACGGTCTTCTTCGGTTCGGTTCCGGTTCCGTTACAGGCGCCGACCAGCAGCGCCACACACAGCAATGCGATTGTTTGTTTCATGATTCCAATGGTACCCCGCTGATTTCCGCCGCCTGACCGGCCACGACCACCCGCGTCCCGGGCTGCTCATGGCCGCGCCGCACATATCCGAGCGCAACAGCGCCCAGCCGCGGCGACGCGACGGCCGACGTGATGTAGCCGATTTCGACGCTGTCGGCGAGAATTTTCTCCTTGGGCGGCGGCAGCGTCCCCTGCCCCAGCCGCAATCCCACCAGATGGCGGTTCACGTGGCCGATGCTTTTGATGCGCGAAATCGTCTCCTGGCCAAGATAGCAGCCCTTCTCGTAACTGATCGCCCGCGCTTCCAGGCCGGCTTCGTTGGGAATCGTGTTCTCGTCCATGTCCACGCCGAAGATCGGGATTCCCGCCTCGATGCGAAGGATGTTCAGCGCCTCGGCGCTCAACTCCGGCGCGAGCTTCGCCAGCGCAACCTTCAACTCCGCGATCCGCTCGCGCGGCCCGATGATGTCGAGATCGCCAAGTCCTGTTCGAAAGCTATGGGCGATAGTCAAATCGCCCACGCTGGTGTGTGCATAACTGGGAGGGGCGACATTCTTGTCGCCCATTGATGATTCGGCGACAGGAATGTCGCCGCTCCCAGCTAGTCTCGTCATCAACTCCCCCCTCCTCGGCCCGCACAGCATCACCATCCCCGTCGGCTCCGTGATGTCCTCGATCCTCACATCGTCGCTGATGATGTATCGCTCCAATGACTGCCCCAGCGGCTCGCGCAACTGCGCTTCCGTATCGAGCAGGATATGGTCATCGAACACGAGCGCGACGAAATCACCGCGCATCTTGCCCTTGTTGGTCAGGCAAGCCGCGTAGCAGCCCTCGCCCGGACGCAGCCGTTTGATGTCGTTCGTGCATTGGTTGTGGAGGAACCGCAGCCGGTCAGCACCCGTGACCTTGAGCCGTCCGCGCGCCGACAAATCCCCCCACGCCGCAGCCTCGCGCGCCGCCGCGTATCCGGTAATCCCCTCGTTTAATGAGCCTGCCATGAGCGCGCGAACGTAGCTGCGGCCGGCTCGACGCGCAAATCAGCTCAGCGGGATTAAGCACAACTTGGAGTGCGGGGGCTTGACCCCGCCTTCAGAAGCGCCGGGCTTGACCGGCGCGCAGAACTGGCGCGTCAAGCCGCGCCACAGAAAGGCTGCGTCGAGCCGCAGCACTCCAAGGCAGCCATCGCCGTTGACGC
This sequence comes from Verrucomicrobiota bacterium, assembly GCA_016219905.1. Classification (GTDB taxonomy): domain Bacteria; phylum Verrucomicrobiota; class Verrucomicrobiia; order CAIQCK01; family CAIQCK01; genus JACRKA01. Next base: position 1,115 of record JACRKA010000380.1, on the reverse strand, counting down.
TGGGTGTAACGTTACCTAAACTGTCCACATGATTCGGCTATTAGCTCACGCACCGATTCGGGCGCAAGACGCTGAACGGGACGCTGTCAATTCCTAGGCGAAGGTTCATGCACTTCACTGAAAAAGAAAGAGACTGGACTAGGAAACTGCTCGCCGGGGGCATTACGACCGTTGCTGAATTCGTAACACAGTGTCTTCCGCTGAAAGCACACACGAACACAGCGGGCAATTTCGCGATGCCCAACAACCTTCCTATAGTGAAACACGGTTCGTCGGTGTCGTTGATTCAAGGCACAGAGATGTCGTATTGCACCGAGATTAACTCTTTCATCTCACTGATCAATCGGCTCAGCAACCTTGGCCTCGTTACAAGAATTCCCGCCCAAAATCGCGACCCTCTTCCAGTGCTGTTCACTGACGCGAACCAGAAACCACGACCAGCACAGCGAATTTATGAAATACTAATTTCGACTCGAGAATACGTGTTTCATGTCAACACCGCACCGCTTGAACAGTTTGTCGCCAACGAATTCAGGACGGACGCGGAAGTTCAATATGCGGCAGAGCAAAAAGCACGCGAGTCGGCACAACGGACTACGTTGGCAATCGCAATTGCTTCCATCATCGTCTCCTTGCTCATTTCCATTGCGACTGCGGTGTTCAACTACTACATCTTCACGAACGAGAGACGGGTTTTTATCGAAAACCCAATTTCCATCCCTTCCCCCTTGCCAGTTGTCCTTGTTGAAACGAACGCTCCTGGTTGTTCAGTGCAGACTCAGAAGCCAGGTGAATCCAAACACCCGCAGGACCCGAACTGATGACAATCGGCGGGCATAACGACGGATCTTACATGAGCCAGGCGCTGCGGCTGGCGCGGCAGGCGGCGGAGGCCGGCGAGGTGCCGGTGGGCGCGGTCATCGTCCGCGAGCGCGAAGGCGCGCCGCCGGAGATCATCGCCCGCGCCTACAACCAGGTGGAGCAGCTCAAGGACGCGACGGCGCACGCGGAGATGATCGCCATCACGCAGGCCGAGGCGGGCGTGGGCGACGCCCGGCTGAACGATTGCACGCTCTACGTGACGAAGGAGCCGTGCCCGATGTGCGAGGGGGCGA
>JACRKA010000379.1 GCA_016219905.1 Verrucomicrobiota bacterium | reverse complement strand
TCCGGCACGGCTATTTTTGACGATTCGCCGTGCGGGACGCACGGCCCACTCTGCCGGCGGTCGGAGACCGCCGCTACAGGTTGGGAATTGAAAGGAAAACGCAAGAGATGAGCCGTTCGTGTCATGTCGCAGTGGTCGGCGCCACCGGCGCGGTGGGCGTCGAGATGATCAAGACGCTGGAGAAACGCAATTTTCCGGTGGGCAAGCTTTCGCTGTTCGCCAGCGCCCGCTCCAAGGGCAAGACGCTGCCCTACAAGGGCAAGCCGGTGCCGGTGCAGGAGCTGACGCACGATTGTTTCAAGGGCGTGGAGATCGCGCTTTTCTCGGCCGGCGCGGGCCGCTCGCGCGAGTTCGCCGCCGACGCGGTGAGGGCCGGCGCGGTGGTGGTGGACAATTCGTCCGCGTTCCGCATGGACGAGGGCGTGCCGCTGGTGGTGCCGGAGATCAACCCGGAGGACATCAAGCTGCACAAGGGCGTCATCGCCAACCCGAACTGCTCGACCATCATCATGCTGATGCCGCTCTGGCCGTTGCACCAGGCCGCGAAGCTGCGCCGCGTGATCGTCTCGACCTACCAGGCCGCCAGCGGCGCCGGCGCGCAGGCGATGGCGGAACTGGAAGACCAGACCCGCGACGTGCTGGCCGGCAAGCCCGCCGTGCCGAAGATCATGCCGCACCGTTACGCGTTCAATCTCTTCAGCCACAACACGAAGATCGCGCCCAACGGCTACAACGAGGAAGAGAACAAGATGGTCAAGGAGACGTGGAAGATTTTCCACGACGAGACCATCAAGATATGCCCGACGTGCATCCGCGTGCCGGTGTTGCGCGCGCACAGCGAGAGCATCGTGGCGGAGTTCGAGCGGCCGTTGTCGGTCGAGCAGGCGCGTCAGATTCTCGCAAGGTCGCCCGGCGTGAAGCTCGTGGATGACCGCGACAAGAACCTCTTCCCGATGCCGATTGACGCGACGGAGCAATACGACTGTCTCGTGGGCCGCATCCGCGAGGACCTCAGCCAGCCGAACAGCCTCGCGCTGTTCGTCGCAGGCGACCAGTTGCTCAAAGGTGCTGCGCTCAACGCGGTGCAGATCGCGGAAGTGTTGATCAAGTAGCCGGCCCCCCGCCAGCGCGGCGTGACGCCGCTCAGCTCGCGCCCGCCGACTTCTGCTTCTGGCCTGCCTCGTCAATCATCCGCCAGAACTCCGGCCGCTTCTCGATGTCCTCGTCCTCGGCGACGGCGATTTTGAAACGGAAGAGGAAGTCCTTCAGCGTGTTCTTGTGCAGCATCAGGTGCACGAGGACGCCCTCGGGCACGCGCTCGAAGTAGAGCCGGTAATCGCCGACGCGCAGGCGGTAGAGATGCCGGCCGCCGCGTGTGAACTTGCCGTAGTCGGCCGTGTTGTCCGCGGCGAGGTCCTTCGGCACGTCCTGGAACTTGCCCATCACCAGCAGTTGTTTGTCTTTCGGCAGCTTCGCCAGCTCGGCCGCGCTCAGTGGATTGAAGATGACCTGGAACATGGTTCGCTCGTCTGCCGCGCAGGGTAGCAGCCGACGCCGCAGAGTCAAGGCGCGTGCGCGGTGACGGAGGACGGCGTTTCCTCGGCCGCTGCTTCGCTCGCGTCATCGGCTGGCTGCGCTGCGGGCGGCTGTCCGCCTGCCGACGCGGCGGCCGCGCCGGGTTTCTTGCGGTCGTTCGATGAGGGGATGTTGAGTTCGCCACGATACTTGGCGACGGTGCGGCGGGCGATGTCCAGGCCGCGCTTCTTGAGGATGGCGACGATCTCCTGGTCGGAGAGCGGCTGCGCCGGGTTCTCGCCGCCAATGACCGTCTTGATGATGTCCTTGACGTTCTTGTTGGAGATGGACTCGCCGCTGGCGGTGGTGTAGCCGGGCGTGAAGAAGAACTTCATCTCGAAGACGCCGAACGGTGTGCCCATGTATTTGTTGGCGATGGCGCGGCTGACGGTGGTCTCGTGCACGCCGAGCTGCCGCGGGTTGTCCACGTCGCGGCCCACGGCCCGCGAGCGGTGCCGGCGGCGGCTGAAGTCGTCGAGTTCGGCGTTCGGGCAGTCGGCCACGCGGCGGTTGGACTCCTCCTCGCGGATGTCGCAAAGCCCGCCGCAGTAGGGGCAGACGGCTTTCTCTTCGCCATGGGCCGTCTTGAAGCTCTCGCCGCAGCGGTAGGCGATGTCGCTCATGCGGAGCGGCTTCAGCGCGCCGGCGCCTTTTTCGAAAAACTCGCGTTGCGCCCGCAGGATTTCACTGGCGATGCTGTGGATGGTGTTCTGGCGCTGGGCGATGCTGCGGATGAGGAACTTGCCGGCCTGGATGCGCTCGCGGACGTATTGGACGACCTCCGAGGAGACGTTCTCCTGCGCCATCATCTCGCGGTAGGTGTCGCTGATCCGCAGGTGCGGCACGCGGTCGTCGTTGAGCATGATGACGAACTCGTCCTTCACCTTCGCGATGACGACCTCCGGCTCGACGTAACGGTCCGGCTCGGTGCTGAAGATGCGGCCCGGCTTCGGTTCGAGCTGGCCGATGTTGTCCGCGGCCTGTTGGGCCTCCGCCACGCTGACGCCGAGCGCCTCCGCCAGCTTCGGGATGTTGCGGCTGGCGAGCAGGTCGAACTGTTCGCGCACGACGCGCGCCTCGATGCTGCTGGCCTTGTCAAGCCGCGCGAGCTGGATGAGCAGGCACTCGTGCAGGTTGCGCGCGCCGACGCCGACGGGATGAAAGGTTTGCACCAACTCCAACGCCTGCCGCATCGTGTCCAGTGACACGTCCGGCCCCGGCCGCAGGTAGAGCAGCGGCAGGTCGAGCCGCTTCCCGGACTGCAACACCGCGTCGAGATCGGCCGCCGTCAAGCCGGCGTCCACCGCCTCAGCCAGCAGCGCGGGCGACACCGGCAACGGTCCGCTCTCGTTGATCGCCGCGCGAAAACCCTCCGCCAGATCGCGCCGCACGCGGTCCATCGCCTCGCGGCCGAGCTTGATGACGTGCTCCTTGATCTGCTCCGGCCCGACCGGCGCCGCGGCGGCGGCGCTGTAGGCCGCCAGGGCCGGCTGCGGACGGGCGGTGTCGGTTTCCGGGGCGCGCATCCGGCGGCAGATGTCCGCGAGCCGTTCCTGCCAGCCGATCAGTTGCGTGCGCTTGGAGTGCTCGAACGATTTCGCCAGGCCGCTCATGACCAGCTCGCGCGCCCACGCGGCGGCCTCGGCGGCCGGCTGGCGCGCGCCGGCGCAGGCCTGCAACGCGAAGTCCACCAGATGCTCGGCGATGTCGTCATGCACCATCAGGTAGCCGTCGTCCATCAGGCTGCCGATGATGATCTCGGCGGCGTCGAGGACCACCGTTGGGGCGTCCGCCGTCCGAAGCTGGCCCTGCAAGTGTTGCTGGAGGGACTCCGGTTGCACGAGCGAGTCGAAGAAGAACTGCCGCCGCTCCTCATCCTCGGCGCTGCGGGTGCGGCTGCGGCTGCTCTGGATGAAATAGTCCCGCCACTCGTCGTCGAGCTGCTTGAGCGCCTCGAACTCCTGCCTGAACTCGCTTTCGGTGTCGGCGCGCCCATCGCGCGGGCCTTGCTCGTCGGACGACTGCGGCTGGTCGAGGCTGACGGTTTCGGGCGGGATCTCCTCCAGTGTCGGGTTTTTCTCCAACTCCTGCTTGATCAACTCGCGCAGTTCCATCGTCGGCACCTGGAGCATGTGCAGACTGAGTTGCATGTGGGGCGCCAGCACTTGCTGGAGGCCCATCCTCTGGACTTGTTGTAATGACGGTCCCGCCATGTGCGTTTGGGTGTTTCCAAAAATCCTGCCGGCCGAGCGACTTTCTCGCCGGCCAGGGGGCGGCGCAATATAGGTAGCAAGCCGTGGGCCAGCAAGCTAAACCTCGCCGCGGGAAAAATTTGTCTCAGCCGTCGAGCCGGAATGCGATGTCCCGGACGCGGTTGGCGCCGAACTTTGCCTGCAGATTCTTGAGGATGAAGCGCTTGGCGTAGGTGCGAAGCTCGGCTAGTAGCGCGGAGTTGGAGACGGACACGATCAGCGTGCCGTTGCGAAGCGCGCGCGGCTGCGTGTGGCGCGCGTGCATCGGCCCGGCGGCCTCAGCCCACGCCTTGATGACGGCTGATTCATTGAGCTGGTCGGTGAGCTTGAACCGCGTCATCGCGGCTGTGACCAACTCCGCCGCACCGCGCGCCTTGTCGGGCGCGAGCGAAGCCATCTCACCCGGCACCGTGGGCCGCCAGGCGCGCAACGCGGCAATGAGATTCTTGCTGGGACGCTTCATTTTCGCAAGGATGCCTCCACCATCTCCCAATCGCGCTTGCCGTTGGCGAGGTTGATGGCCTGC
>JACRKA010000378.1 GCA_016219905.1 Verrucomicrobiota bacterium | reverse complement strand
GAGCGGCCTGCGCAAGGTTGCGACCGCGGACGGTGAGAAGCTGCTCTGCGACATCCTCGGCCCCGGCACGCACGCCTCGACGTTCGGCGGCACGCCGCTGGCCTGCGCCGTCGGGCTGGCCGTCATCGCCACGGTCGAGCAGAAGAACCTGATGGCGAAGGCCGCCGCTCGCGGCAAACGGCTCGTGCGCGGCCTGAAGGCGTTGCAGAAAAAGTCCGCCTGCATCAAGGAAATCCGCGGCCTCGGCCTGATGATCGGCGTCGAACTGGACCGCGAGGTCAAGGACATGGTCGCGAAGTGCGCCGCGGCGGGCCTGTTGCTAATCCCGGCCGGCACGCATACGTTCCGCCTTGTGCCGCCGCTGACGATCTCGAACGCGGACGCGGACCAGGCTTTGGCAGTCATTGAAAAGGTGTTGGTGTAATCATGAAACATTTGCTTTCCATCGAGGAGTTGACGGTCAAACAGATCGGCGAGGTTCTCGCGCTGGCGAAGAAGCTCAAGGCCGCGCGCGGCAAAGCCAGCCATCCGCAACCGCTCAAGGGCCAGACGTGGGCGCTGATCTTCGCCAAATACAGCACCCGGACTCGCGTCTCGTTCGAGGTCGGCATCCGCGAGCTGGGTGGCCGCGCGATGTTCCTCTCGAACAACGACATCCAGCTCGGCCGCGGCGAGCCGATCGTGGACACCGCGCGAGTGCTGGGCCGGATGGTGCACGGCTGCGTCATCCGCACGTTCCATCAGAAGGACGTGCTGGACTTCGCCGCAACGGCGGGCATCCCGACCATCAACGCGCTGACCGACGAGGAACACCCGTGCCAGATCCTCGCCGACATCTTCACCATCGAGGAGAAGCTCGGCCCGATCAGGAAGAAGGCCATCTGCTTCATCGGCGACGGCGCGTGCAACGTGCCGGCGTCGTGGATTTTCGCCGCGGGCAAGCTCGGCTTCGACCTGCGCATCGCCGCGCCGCGCAAATACCAGCCCGCCGCCGGCCTCGTGAAACGCGCCGGTGGCAGGGTGCTCGTGACCGAGGACCGCGCGAAAGCCGCCGACGGCGCCGACGTGATCTACTCCGACACGTGGATCTCGATGGGCAAGGAGGAGGAGGAATCCCAGCGGCTCGCCGACCTCGACGGCTACCAGATCAACGATCAGTTGCTCTCGCACGCCAAGCCGAAGGCGCTGGTGATGCACTGCCTGCCCGCCTACCGCGGCAAGGAGATCACCGACGACGTCTTCGAGCGCCACGCGCAGACCATCTTTGATCAGGCGGAGAACCGCCTGCACGTGCAGAAGGCAATCATGGCACTGCTGGCGAAGAGTTGGAAGAAGTAACGATTGGAGTAATGGAGTGATGGAGTATTGGAGTGATGGGACATGGAGCGGAAGAATAGGAATCGCGGTTACATGCAGTTGATCGTCTGGCAAGACGCGGGTGAGTTCTATGGATTGTGTTGCCGGGTGTTCCGGGCTTTCCCCTATGATTTGAAGCGAGTCGCCTCGCAACAGATCGCTTCGGCTGATTCAGTTCATCGCAACATTGCCGAAGGCTACTGCCGGCGCTCGCTCCGCGAATACATCCAGTTTCTTTACATCGCCCTTGGCTCACTCGGCGAATCCGTCTCCGGCATCCACACCTACCATCGGGCAGCCCAGATTTCCGATGCAGACTTTGAGTCGCTTGATGCCCTGGCCTACAAGCTTGAGAATGGCCTGCTGAAACTTGTCGAAGCGCTCGAACGCAAGAAAGAAACCGGCGAATGGGTTGATACTTTGATGGTGAAAGAAAGCAACGCGATCTACAACGCAGAGTCTTCTGCCGACTAAGCCCGCCATTCCAATACTCCACCACTCCCATCCCCAATACTCCAAAACTCCACCACTCCATTACTCCAATGAAAATCGTCCTCGCATACTCCGGCGGCCTCGACACCTCCGTCCTCCTGTCGTGGATCAAGGAAACCTACAACGCCGAGATGATCGCCTTTTGCGCCGACATCGGCCAGGAGGAGGAACTCAAGGGCCTTGACCAGAAGGCCAAACGCACCGGCGCCTCGAAGGTCTATATCCAGGACCTCACCGAGGAGTTTGCGCGCGACTTCATCTTCCCGATGGTCCAGGCCGGCGCGATCTACGAGAACCAGTATTTCCTCGGCACCAGCATCGCCCGGCCGCTCATCGCCAAGGGCATGATGGACATCGTCCGCAAGGAGAAAGCCGACGCCATCGCCCACGGCGCCACCGGCAAGGGCAACGACCAGGTCCGGTTCGAGCTGACTGCCTACGCGATGGACCCGAACATCAAGATCATCGCCCCGTGGCGCGAGGAACGGTTCCGGCGGCAATTCCCCGGCCGGGCCGAGATGATTGCCTACTGCGCCGGCAAGAACATCCCCGTCGAGGCCAGCGCGAAGAAGCCCTACTCGATGGACCGCAACCTCCTGCACATCAGCTTCGAGAGCGGCGTGCTGGAAGACCCGTGGGCCGAGCCGTCGAAGGACATGTTCAAACTCAGCGTCGCCCCCGAAGACGCGCCCGACAAGCCGGAGTATGTCACGCTCGACTTCGAGCATGGCATCTGCACGCGTGTCAACGGCAGGCCCCTCTCGCCCGCCAACGTCCTGCGCACGCTGAACAAGATCGGCGGGCGCAACGGCATCGGCCGCGTGGACCTCGTCGAGAACCGCTACGTCGGCATGAAATCCCGCGGCGTCTATGAAACGCCCGGCGGCACCATCCTGCACTTCGCCCACCGCCAGATCGAGACGCTGACGATGGACCGCGAGGTCATGCATCTGCGCGACTCGCTCATCCCGCGTTACAGCGAACTGGTCTATTACGGCTTCTGGTTCTCCCCGGAGCGGCTCGCGTTGCAGGCGCTCGTCACCGAGAGCCAGAAGAACGTCACCGGCACCGTCCGGCTCAAGCTCTACAAAGGCAACCTCATCACCGCCGGCCGCAAGAGCGCGCTGTCGCTCTACCGTCCCGACATCGCGACGATGGAGAGCGGCGAGAGCATCTACAACCAGGACGACGCCACCGGCTTCATCAAGCTCAACGCCCTCCGCCTCCGCGTG
>JACRKA010000377.1 GCA_016219905.1 Verrucomicrobiota bacterium | reverse complement strand
CCGGCAGCAGGAAACGACCGGCGAGTTCAAGCACTACGCCAACCCCGCCGATTGCGTGGCCGAACTGAAGGCCGCTTGAGGATGATCCTCGCGCAACGTATATTTGTCTCGTCATGAACGAATCCTTATTCAAAGAAGAGATGGCGGCCTTCGGGCGCAAGAAGGAGGAATTGATGCGAAATTGCGCCGGCAAGTTCGCGGTATTCAAAGGTGCCGAGTATCTGGGTGTTTTCGAGACAATGCAATCGGCATACAACACGGCAATCGCCAGATGGGGGAACGTTCCATTCTTGATTAAACGCGTAGAGGAAGTTGACGCTGCCGAACAATTCCCATCTCTGCATTTCGGCCTCATCAATGCCCATATTTAACGTTTATCCGCAAGGTAACCCCCAGGTAAGCGCCACGGATCTTCTCGCGGTAGCAGGACTCTTGTTGGGAATCGAAGTGACAGTTCCCGAATCAGTGGCAAATGCTCTGACATTATCGGCGAAACCCCTTCCCAAGCCCACCGTGGGAACAGCGTTGGTTGATACGGGCGCGACATCTTGTTGCATTGAAGAAACTGTCGTGCAGTCGCTGGGCCTTCAGCCCGTGGGACAGGTCAATGTGTCGAGTCCGAACGGTCCCAAACTGCAAAACGTGTATGTGGCGCGAATGACGTTTCCAGGATCACCAATTCCCACGCTGGAATTGCGTCTGATCGGTGTTCAAATGCAACCGCCAGGCGGTGCGGCAACCGGGCCAATTTCTCTCATCGGTCGGGATATTTTGCGGCAGTGTGTGCTCGTCTATAATGGACCAATGGGCAGCTACACGATGGCGTTTTAGTCCGGGGCCATCGCCGATTCGCCTTATCGTCGTCGGCAACCACAACGACGTGGAGCGGTTCCTCCGCAACGTCTAGCCCCCGCGTCAGGACTCCTTCGTTGAACACGGCCACGGCAAGACAGCGCACAGCGCAGCGGCGCGGACAGGCAGATTTCGGGCACGGCTTTTTCGCCGATGCGTCTCAGTTTGATACTACACGCGGCAAGCGGCTTGAACGGGGCAAGGTGAAACCGCAGTTTTCCAGAGGAAAACTGGCGCGCCCGGGAGGACTTGAACCTCCGACCCTCTGATCCGTAGTCAGATGCTCTAATCCACTGAGCTACGGGCGCGCTGAAGTGCGGCAAACAATAGCAACCGGCCGCCCGATTTCAACCGCGAAGTTTGCGCTGAAGTTTGCGCTGGCGGCGGCGGCCCGCTACAATCCGCCCCTCATGGCCGGCGACGAACATTTCCTGGCGATCCTGCGCAACCGCGATTTCCTGAAGCTTTACATCGGCCAGCTCGGCAGCGGCGTGGGGGACCGGCTGCACCAGATGGCGCTGCTGGGCGTGATCATGGCCGCCGATCCGGGCCGGGAGTTCGCCGCGAGCGGGCCGGAGACGGCGCGGTTGATGTTCTTCGGCATGTTGCCGGTGCTGCTGTTCAGCCTGCTGGCGGTGGCTTGGACGGACCGCTGGAGCCGGAAGCTGACGATGGTGGCGGCGGATTCTTTGCGGGCGGCGTTCGCGTTTTGCATCCCGCTGATCCGGCAGTGGGACCCGTCGGTGCGGGCGCTTTACGGGGTGGTGTTCGTGATGGGGACGCTGGCGACGTTTCACGGGCCGGCGCGGCTGGCGGGGATGCCGCGGATCGCGGAGCCGCGGTTGTTGATGGCGGCAAACTCGCTCTCGAACTCCAGCGGGGCGGTGGCGGGGCTGCTGGCGATCCCTCTCGCAGGCTGGGCGGTGCAGGCGCTCGGGCCGAATCCGTGTTTCGTGATTGACGGGTTCACGTTCATGTTCAGCGCGCTGTGCATCGCGTTGATCGCGCGAAGCCTGAAGCCGGAGGGAAGGTGTGGGAGAGTGGGAGTGTGGGAGAGTGGGAGAGGGAACACGTTGGCTGATGCGCGGGCGGGGCTGGCTTACACGCTGGCGCATCGCGAGGCGCTGCTGCTGGTGCTGCTGGGCGCGTTGTTCACGTTCGTGGGCGGCGTGTTGCTGGTGGCGGTGCTGGCGTTCGCGACGACGGCGCTGGGGTTGCGCGAGGCGGGCGTGGGAATGCTGATCAGCGCGGGAGGGCTGGGGATGGCGCTGGGGCTGTTCGCGGTGTCGCGCAGCGAGCGGCTGAAGCACGCGGCGTGGCTGCCGTTTGCAGCGCAGGTGGCGATGGGGGCGTGCATCGCGGCGGTGCCGTTGACGCGGTCGGCGTGGGTGGCGGGGCTGGCGCTGGCGGCGGTGGGCGCGGCGGCGGCGCTGGCGAGTGTGCCGGCGGACACGCGTGTGCAGGAGATCGTGCCGGACGCGCGGCGGGGCGGGGTGTTCAGCGTGAAGCAACTGCTGGCAGCAGGGGCGTTTCTGCTCGCGCTGTGGGTGCAGTTCGGCAGCGGGGCGCTGCAAACAATCGCGCCGGGGCGGCTGCTGACGGCGCTCGGCGCGGTGGCGGTGGCGGGCGGCGCGGTGCTTTGGGTGATGCACCGCGCCGCCTCGCGAGAAACGGCGGTTTAGGAAACCGCTTTCTTGATCTTGTCGCGGGCCTCGACCATGGCTTCCTTGCCGGCTTCGAGGGCCGCATCGAACTGGTCCTTCTTCTCGCGGAGGGCTTTCTTGCTCTTCTCCAGCGTGTCGTCAATGATCTCCTCGGCCTCGTCCTTGAGTTCCTCGGCCTTCTTGGCGATCAACTTGCGTGTTTCCTTGCCGGACTGGGGCGCGTAGAGCAGGCCCAGTCCTGCGCCGACGAGCATGCCGGCCATGAAGGCGACGAGGACGCCGCCCACGTTGTTATTGTTGTCTGACATGTCAGTTCTCCTTTCCTGTTGAAGTTTCGTCCGCTGCGGCGCCGCCGGAATGGCGGCGCATGAAAACCTGCATGAAACCCGTCAAGCCGCTGAAAAACGCCCGCAGGTTGCCGAAGCTGCTGTGGACGCCGTGGCGGACCGTGGCACTGAGGAGATTGGCGGTGGCCTCGACGGCGGTGACCCAGGTGCGCACGTCCCGAACAATGGTGCCGACAGTCTCGACCTGGTTGCGGGCGGAGCTGGAGATGTGTTTGAGTTCAACGAGCAGTTGCTCGCCCTTCTGGCTGAGCGAGCGCAGGTCGGCAGCGATCTGGTCGAGCTTGGCGTTCATCTTCTCGACCAGCTTCCAGAGCTTGGCGGCAACGACCGTCGCCGCCACGGTCCAAAGCACCATGACGACGGCGATGACAACCAGCGCTGATTCGGCTCGATGTGACATGTGTCGCTCAGAACCTCCTTTTTTGCGCGGCAGACACTACCAGAGGGCCGCGAGGCGTGCAAGCGTCACGGCGGATTTGCGGCAAATATGTGCGGCGGCGACGGCCGGTTTACGGGGCGTCACGCCAGCGCCGTCTCGACCAGTTCCAGCCACAAATGCAGGACCAGCGTATGGGCTTCCTGCACGCGGCCGCTGTCGTCGCTGGCGATGATGATCTCGTGGTCGGCGCGGCCCTTGGCCTTGCCGCCGCCCTTGCCGAGCAGCGCGACGGTGACCAAGCCGCGCTTCTTCGCGGCGGCAAGGGCGTTGAGGATGCTCGGGGAGTTGCCGCTGGTGGAGAAGACCACGAGCACGTCGCCCTTCTGGCCGAGCGCCTCGACCTGCCGCGAGAAGACCGCGTCGTAGCCGAAATCGTTGGCGATGCAGGTCAGGGCGGTGGCGTCGCTGTTGAGCGCGACGGCGGCCAGCGCGCGTCGGTTGCCCTTGTAACGGCCGACTAGTTCCTCCGCCAGATGCATCGCGTCGGCAGCCGAGCCGCCGTTGCCGCACGTGAGCAGCTTGCGGCCGGTGCGCAACGCGCGGGCCAGGGCGTTGCCGCTGGCGCGGACGGCGGGCTGGTGGTCGAGCACGCTGCCGATGACCCGGCGCGCGTCGGTGATGAGTGCAGCGAGGTTGACGTGCATGACGGGCGTGAAGCGTGGAGCGTCGGGCGCGGAGCGTCAAGCCTTCACCGCCGGCTCCGGGCCGTCGTGGGCGATGACACAGTAGCGCAGCACGAGTTTCTTGCCCGGCTCAAGCGTGAACGGCTCGATCATGTTGAACGCGGGCGAGAACCAGCCGTCATCGCGGCACATCCACGGCGTCGGATGGCGCGGGTTGGCGGGGTCGTCATGGATGGTGATGCCGGCCCACACGTCCGGCCCGCCGTCCTTGCCGGCGGCCACCGGCCCGCTGTAGTCGCACCACGCCCCGCGCTGGCCGAAGACGGCTTTCTCGTTCACACGCCCCGCCGCGTCGGTGATCTTGCCGCCGCCGGCGGCGACGCCGATGGTCTTCGCAACGCGGCAGGCGAGGAAGCCGAACTTGGTCACGTTGAGAGTCACCGCCGCGTTGTGCGCCACGAACTCCAGCGCCACGTGCAGCGCGCCGTCGGCGCGCAGCGTGAACTCCCGCGTTTCATCCAGCAACGGCGCCGTGCCGGCCATCCAGTGGTTCAGCGACGCGACCGTGCCCTGCTCGACGCCGCTGTCGAGTTTCAGCAGCCGCTGATGGACGCACCGGTTGTCCTTGTCGGCCCAGAACTTCTCGCCGTTGACGTCGGCGTGGGCGATGAAGAGGCCGCGGTGATGGCTGTGGCCGACGAGGTCCACCGAGTGGCCGCAGGCGAGCACGTTGTGGCCTGACGGCGTCAGCAGCGGGTAGATGAACGGGCGCGGGTAGGTCGCGCCGAAGTAGTAGGTGAACGCCGGCCGGCCGTCGCGCGTGACGGCAACGCGGTCGCCGGGTTCCTGGATGCACTGGATGCGGGGGAATGGGATGGCCATGATGTTTCTCCGTCGTTGGTTCAACGCCAGCAACCGCATCTTTGGCGCGGCGGCGCTCGCGGTCAAGCTTTTGGGTTTGCCGCACCGCCTGCGCTACTGGGACAAAGGCACCCCCCAACGGCGACTGGACCGACGCCGCCAAAATCACCGCCGCACCGTAAGACGTGGGCCGAATCATTATCAATTCCGATTGCCACAAAAGAACGCAGAAAATCTTGGCGCTCTTTGTGTTCTTTCGTGGCTAGACAAATCATTGCCATGAAAAGCTTCCCAACCGGCTGACGAAGGCGTAAAGAGGCGCATGGCATTGATTCCGTGATGCGGCAACTCTGATGCGTAAAGGAAGCCATGTTGACTGAAAAAGAAATCAAGCGACTCCGAAAGCTTGCCGGGTTGTCGGGGGAATTCGCCGAATACTCTATGCTTTTCGCGAGCATCGTATTAACGGTGCTGGGAGCGTTGCTTATCTACGACACGGCAACTCATTTCATGCCGTTGAGCGAGTTCCTTCAGATGTTCGACGCAAGCCCAAGTGGCGCTTACCCGCACAGGGTTGTTTGGGGCATGGTGGCATGGACCGCTGGATACATGACTCTTAGTTTCACTCTAATCTGCTGGCACTGTTACTCAACCTTTCGTCGCTCTAGAAAACTGCTGCTTCGCCTGCTGGAAACGCTTCAAGAAACGGCGGGCGCAGAGCACGCTGCGATCCTGTCGCAGATTAGACCTGATTCGCTGAACCGGTCTCGGCGTTGGATGCGGTTGCTTTTCGTGGGGCTGATCCTCACGGCGACACTCGGCCCCCTGTGGATCGTGGGTTACGACGAGAACCTCATGACCGCAGCGATCCGGCCTTTCGCCAAAATGGGATTCGCATCCGCGCAACTGAAACTTGCCAGGAGATATGAGTGCGGCACCGGTGTGGCCAAAGATCCCAAGGAAACCGTGAAGTGGCTGCGCTTGGCGGCCGATAAACGAAACGCCCATGCGCAATGCAGGCTCGCCTGCATGTATAAAAACGGCAACGGACTGGCCAAGGATTACAAGGAAGCGCTCGGATGGTTTCGCCGAGCGGCGGCTCAAGCGGAGCCGATCGCGGAATACAATCTTGGCCGTTTCTACGCGTTGGGCCTTGGAGTGGCCGAGGACGGCAAGGAAGCAATGAAGTGGTTCCGATTGTCAGCCGATCACGGCGAGAGCACGGGGTTGAACTCCATTGCCTGGTTGTATCGAAACGGCAAAGGCGTGGCGCAGGATTACAAAGAGGCGGCCAAGTGGTATCGGCTGGCGGCAGAGCGCGGCGACGCATGGGGTGCAACCCAGCTCGCCGCTTTGTATTCAGAAGGTTTGGGCGTGGCCAAGGATGAACGGGAAGCGATCAAGTGGTATCGCTTCGCAGCCGAGAAAGGCGAAGCCGAGGCGCAACGCATGCTCGGCGTCATGTATGAAGACGGCAGAGGCGTGCCAAAAGACGACAAGGAAGCGTTCAAATGGTATCGCCTCGCCGCCAACCAAGGGAATGCGGCGGCCCAATATAAGGTCGCGTGGTTTTACGGAAAGGGCCGGGCAGTCAAGAAGGATGTCGAAGAAGCATCGAAATGGTTCCATTTATCGGCAGAACGAGGATACGAAGATGCGCAAGCGAAGCTAGGCGAGATTTACGAAGAAGCCATCGTTCGGGCGACCGATTATGCCCGCGGTCATGCCTACAAATGGTTGAGCCTCGCCTCCAAGCAGGGCAGCACAAACGCTACCGCGCGTCTGGCCGTGATCATGAAGGGAATGACTCCCGAACAGATTGCGGAAGCCAAGCGCCGCGAAGCGGAATCTGTCCCTGGCAAGCAGGCGGATCAAAAGTGACGATGGCCCGAGTCACGAAAGACTCTTCAACCGGCTGACGAAGGCGTAAAGAACTCGGAGCGAACACGGATCGGAACGCTCATACGTTCTGCTACGCCAGGGGTCGAGACGCCGCGCGCGCCGTTCGTGCCATCTCATCCTCGAACCGGCGCGGGACAGTTTGATATTGGCGCGGGGCTTCCCTACAATGCGCGCGCTTCGCTCCGGGCCGCGAGGCGGGACATGACGACAGCACACGAAATCTCAGCGGGTAAGTCCGACGATTCGTGGGTCGGACGCCGCGGCGAGTTGGCTGTCGCGCTGGTGCTGCTGGCCGTCGGGCTGGGGCTGCGCGTGCTGGCCTGTTTCCATCATCCGGTGAAAGGCGGGGAGGCGCAGTGTCTGCACGTGGCGTGGTGCTGGACGCAGGGGTTGCTCCATTATCGCGACGCGGCTGACAGCCAGATGCCACTGTTCCAGATGTTGTGCGCGCCGCTGCTGCGGATGGTGGGCGAGCGGGCGGACGTGGCGGCAATGATGCGGCTGTGGATGCTGCCGTTGTTTGCGGTGGCGCTGTGGTGCGTGTATCGCATCGCGCAGGCACTGTTCTCGCGGCGCGCGGCGCTGTGGGCGGTGGCGCTTGTCAGCGTCTGCCCGGTTTTCTTCGGCGCGTCGCTGGAGTTCCGACCGGAGACGCTGTGGCTTGCGTTGTGGCTGTGGGCGCTGGCAATCCTCGTGGAGGGCCGTCTGACATCGGCGCGGAGTCTGTTGGCCGGGTTCGTGCTCGGCACGGCGTTGGCGGTGTCGCTGAAGACAACGCTGCTGTTGCTGTCGCTCGGCCTGGCGGGGCTGGGCGTGGCCGTGATGTTGCCGCGGGCCGAACTGCGCTCGCGGCTGGCTCGGCTCGGCGACTGCGGCAGCGCGGCGTTTGCGGGTTTCGTGGTGATGCCGGCAGCGGTGGCGGGTCTCTTCCTCGCCAACGACGCGCTGGGGGCGTTCTACCAATCCGCATGCCATCTCAACCCGATCGCGGACATCCGATTCTGGCGCGATCGCGCGCCAGCCTGTCTTGTGCTGCTGCCGCTGTTGTGGTGGATTGGCCGCGTGATGGTGCGCCGCGCGCCGGAAGCCGGCCCCGGCACGCGGCGGGCGCTGATCTTTCTCGTGTGCGGGGTGTATCTCGTGCTGTTGCGCCCGCTGGATTCGCAGGGCCATGTGGCGCTCTTCCCGCTGCTGACGGTCCTGGCCGCGCCCGCCGTCATCGCGGCCGCGCGATGGCTGGGCTACCGGTCCGTCACGCCATACTCCCGCCCCGCAGACGCTGCGGAAGCCGGAGCCACTGGCGAGGTGGAGTTCGGGTTGGCGCTGATGCGCACGCGGTTGAAGCGATGGCGGCGGGTCGCCGGCGATTACTTCGGCGTCCGGGAAGTGGATGAAGGACGGGCCAAGGGCGCGCGATGGATCGAAGTGACGCTAATGATGGCGGTGGCGGTGGTGGTGGCCAGCGCCGCCATCCGGCTGGAATCGCCGTGGGTCAACGGCGCGGCGGCGCATCGCGCATTGCTGGCGGAGGTGTTCCGACTGGCACAACCGGGCGAGCGGGTCATGGATACACAAGGGGAAACGGTGTTTCGACGGCGGCCGTTCCGTTATCTCCTCGACCCGGCGACGCGGGAGTTGATGGCGCGCGAGCCGATTGCCGACACGATCCCCGAGCGGCTGGTCGAGACGCAGACGTGCGTGGTGGCGGCGGACAGCAGCCTTTGGCCAAAGCGCGCCCGGTTGTTCATGATGAAGAACTATCTGCCCGTGGGCCGGCTGCGCGTGGCGGGCTTTTTCCTGACCGCGCCGCCGACGGCGACAAGTGAAGCCCGCGTGTTCGACGTGCTGATACCGGCGCACTACGTGGTCGTCGGGGAGACCGGGCCGGTGGCCGGCACGCTCGACAGCCAGCCGATGACGGGCGCCGTGTTCCTGAAACCGGGCCGCTATGCGTTCCGGCCCGGCACGCCGACGGGCCGGCTGGCGTTGTTCTGGGCGCCGGCCCTCGAACGCGGCTTTTCGCCGTTCTGGAAATAAGCCCGCATGAATTCTGTGCTTGCCTTGGTCGCCGCCAATCGCCTATTTTCCGCGCCGTCGCCCGGCGCTCTGGAAGGGTTGCCGACAAAGACGTGCGGCGGGCCAGGCGCGCCGGAACCGAGAAGTTTTTCCGGCCAGCAGCGGGCGATGTTGGCGTGCGGCGTCGGAAGTTCGAACAGACAAGCTGTGGGGGAACCAATGCAGCCGTGGTATCGTCCAAAGCAGCGTCGTCTCCACCCAACAGACCTCTCCTATCCGAAGGACAAGATATGAAAACGTATCCCGCGAAGAAGAACGGATTCCTGTCGCCGATTCGCCGCGCGGCGTTCCTGACGCTGGCAGCGTGGGCGATCCTGGCGGCCTCCAACCCTGCCACCGCCCAGATTGTGCTCGCCAATCCACACTGGAACATCACGCTCACCGACGCCGGCTACTCGGACTTCCTGCTCGACAACACGCCGGGTTTTGTAGGCCGGGAGTATCTCTCCGGCGAATGGGGCGCTGCGGTCGGCTACCGTAAAGGCGTGACCACCGTTTCCCCCCAGTGGTTGGAGCCGAACTTTGTCTTCCCCGATTGGGCGACCGGGTCGCCTTACGTCACGGTCAGTTCCATCGTGCAGACCGGCATCAACGCCGCCGGCCTGCCCATCGCCCAGTCGGTCCTGTCCAACGGCGACCTGGAGGTCACGCAGCGGTTCGAGATGCTGGACACGATTGTCGGCACGCCCATGGGCACCAAGCCGGCGTCCGCCATCGGCGCGGGCACCCGCGTCAACAGCAACCGCTACGTCCTCCAGCACAGCTACACCGTCAAGAACACCTCCGGCAGCGCGGTCAGCGACGTGCAGCTCTTCCAACTCCTCCACGGCCTGAACTCCCAGAGCGGCGTCTTTGACAACCGATCCTACACCGGCGCCTTGAGCGACTACCGGTATGACACCACGCAACGCGGCGTGGACACCAGTTACGGCACCAGCTTGGAGGATTACATCGGCTTCCACGCCAAGGTCGCGCCGACCGCCCATGAGATCGGCTACTACGGCGTTGACCCTATAGACGACCACGTCTCCGGCAAGCCTTCCGATGGCGTCCACCTGTCCATCGAGGACAACTGGCAGACGGCGCCTTACTCCACGCGCCAGGGCACCGATTCGTTCGCGCCGCCCCAGCTCTGGGTGGCGGGCGCCCAGCGATGGGACCTGGGCAGCCTCGCGCCGGGAGCCTCGGTGACCTCCGACATCTTGTTGACCATCCTCACCGGCGCGGTCGTCCCGACTGGCGGCAGCACCGGGAGCGGCAACGGCGGATCCGGCAATGCGGGCGGCGTTGATTTCTCATTCGACAACGTCTCCGGATCGGGATCGTTCTTCGCGGAGTTCTCCCGCGCCGACGGCGACGAAATGGACTTCCGCATCTCCAACGGCGACTTTTCCCTCCCCACATTCCCCGTCCCCGGCAGCCTCACGCAACTCTGGGAACTGGAGTTCGACGGCGCCTACGACGGCGACATCGTCCTGACCTTCGCCTACGATCCCCTGCTTCTTCCGCCGGGCTTCGACGAGAACAATCTCCAGATTTACCACTTCAACAACGGCGTCTGGGAAGCGCTGCCCGGCACTGTGAATACCCTGAACAATACGATCCAGGTGACCACCAGCAGCCTCTCGCCATTCATCCTGGCCGGCGTGCCCGAACCGGGATCGTGGCTGCTGACTCTCGCCGGCAGCGGCCTGCTGACGTTCATCCGGTCGCGCCGCCGCCGCTGATCCAGCGCGACGGGCGGCGGCTCAATGCAGGTCCAGTTGCTCGCGCGCGGGCAGCGTCGGAAACTTCGCGTGCGGCTCCTGCTGATACCAGAAGGCGACGGAGGCGATGTCGTCTTCGAGCGGGAGATAACGGCCGCCCTCCTGCCAGCCGAGCGCCTGGATGGTGACTTTCAAATCCTTCTCGAACCGGATCGGGTCGGCGATGTGCCAGCGGTAGAGGCCGAACCGCTGCGGCGGCACGTAGGCCGTGTCGGGCGGGATCACCTGCGCCAGCCCGGTGTAGGGCGTTGAGAACGGCTGGTATTTCTTCGTCTCGCGGTTCTCGAAGTTGTAGGAGCCGCAGAAGTAGTCCTCCGTGCCGGTGCCGCAGAGGGTCGGCCACTGTTTGTCGCCGTCCATGAAGAACTTGATCTCGCCCTCGCCCCACCAGCCCTTGCTGCGGGCTTCCCATGCGAGGTAGGTCCCGACGTAGTGGCCGCGGCCGGCGACGCCGTCGAGGAGGGTGTAGGTGCCCTTGGTTTTCAGCGGCGACTCGCGACGGAACTGCGCGTGGAGATAGGCCGCGTCCTTCGGCACGTCGGCCAGCGTGTAGTTGATCTGGTAATAGAGCGTCATGTCCTTGTCGCCGATGTTCTCCATCGTCACGCGGGCCTTCTTGCGGAACGGCATCGGCCAGTAGCAGTTGAACGCGCTGCCAGGATTGACGCAGACGGCGAGCGAGTTGATCTGGCAATACTTGCCCCATCCGCACGCGAAGAAGTCGCCCACGGGGCACTCGATGGACGGTTCGGCTTCGCCGTCCCAGTAGAAACGGATGATGGAGTGCCGCCAGTTGCCGGTCGGGGTCATCCAAATTTGTTGGATGCAGCCGGGGCCTTTGATCTCACCGAGCGTGAAGGTCGTCTTGGCCTTGATGCGGACCGAGGGCGAGACTTTCCAACCCTGGCCAAGGTCGCGCGCGGCGTTCTTGCCGGTGCCTTCGGTGGCCATGCCGGCCTTTCCCTTCTCGCCAGTGAAGCTCTCCGGTGAGATCGAGCGCGACTCGGCCTTGGAGGTTCGGTAGAGGTTGCCCATGTGCGAGTCGAGTCCGTTGAACGGCGCGTCGGCGGCGAGCGCGGCGGCAGTGAACGCGAAGCAGGCGGCGAGCAGGCGGCGGAGAGGTTTCATATCGTGGCTCCTCGGTTTTGGGTTTGGAGTTCGCGGCCAGCTTAAAGCCGGCGGCGCATCGCGCGCAAGCGCGGCGATTACTTCCCGTTCGCGGCGTTGTGGGCCTTGATGACGGCGTGGGCCTCCGCTGCGTGGCCACGCAGCGTCAGCAGCAGATAGACGAAGACGCCGACACAGATGGCGCTGTCGGCGATGTTGAACGCGGGCCAGTGGCCGACCTTCGGGCCGAGATAGAAATCGAGGAAATCAACGACGGAGCCGTGTTGGACGCGGTCGGCGAGGTTGCCGAAGATGCCGCCCGCGATCAGGCCGAGCGCGAGCCGCTGCGCGAGGTGCTGCATGGCCAGCGCGCGCCGGAACCCGAACAGCAACAGCACCGCGGCGATGGAGAACGCCGCGAGGACGGCGTTGCTGTATTCGGCGCGAGAGAAGATGCCCCAGGCGGCGCCACGGTTGGTGACCAGCGTAAGCTGGAAGAACTCGCCGATGACCGGGACCTCGTGGGGCTGGAACCGCAGGACCAGCCATTTGGTGAGCTGGTCGAGCACGAACACCACCGCGGCGGTCAGGGCCAGCGAGTTCATGAGAATGTGGAATGCGGTGTGCGGAGTGATCGGCGACCAGCGCCATCCGCGTTTCCCGACCCGCCTGACGGCTATTCTTCTTCTTCCTCGTCGCCTTCCTCGGCGAGTTCGGCGAACGTCGGCTGCGGCCCCTGCGAGCGCTTGGTGGTCTTCTCCACCTGCGACTGGCACTGGACGCACATGCGGGCGAACGGCACCGCCCCGAGCCGGGCCTTGGCGATGATCTTCGAGCAGCTTTCACACTTGCCGAAGGCGCCGCTCTCCAGCCGCTTCAAGGCTTCCTCGACTTCGTAGAGCGCCTCCTGTTCGCTGGAGACGAGGCTCAAGGCAAACTCCCGGTCGAAGTTGTCCGTGCCGGTGTCTGCCATGTGGAAACTGTAACCGGAGAGGTCGCCAGCGGAATCGCGCGGGTTGCGCTTGAGGTTCTCGCCGGCCAGGCCGCTGATCTGGTCAATCACGTGGTCGCGGAGATTGAGCAGGAGCTTCTGATACTTCGCCAGCGCGCCGCGCACTTTCTTGACCGGGGCATGGGTGTTGAGAGACTTCACGACGGTGGTCGGCCTGGCGCGCCTGGCCGGCTTGGCGCGGCGGGGCGCTTTCGCCTTGCGGGCGCGGCTGACTTTCTTCGTCTTTGTCACTTTCTTTTTTTTCTTCATGCTCTTGCTCGATTGGACTTCGTTAACTCCTCAACCACGGCCACGCAACGGCCGCACAACCCGGAATGACCGGCGTGACCGCCCACCGAAGGTTCCCACCGCCAGCAACGGGCGCATTTCCGGCCCGAAGCGGGCGCGACTTTTACGCTAAAGCCCTCGCCATCGTCAAGCGCGATTGCCGCCTGTGACACAATCAGCAGCGCGGGCAACTGCGCCTCGAAATACTTCACCATCGCCTTCGTCTCGGCGTCGCCGCCGCCCAGCGTCACCGCCGCCTCCAGCGACTTGCCGATCGTGCCGGCTGCGCGGGCCTTCTCCAGTTCCACCGCCACGGCCTGCCGCAGCGCCTGGAACCGCTCCCAGCGCGCCTCCAGCTCGCCGTCGAACTGCCGGTCGTCGAATGCCGGCAGCAACGCGAGGTGGACGGACGCCAGGTCTTCGCGCGCGCCGCCGGCGGCCAGATGGCCCCAGACCTCGTCGGCGGTGAACGGGATCACCGGCGCGAGCAGTTTCGCCAGCGTCGCCGCGATGGTGTGCAGCGCCGTCTGGCTGCTGCGCCGCTCGCGCGAGAACTTGCCGAGCGTGTAGAGCCGGTCCTTCAGGATATCAAGGTAGAACGCGGAGAGGTCCACCGTGCAGAACTCGTTCACGCCGTGATAGACGCGGTGGAACTCGTAGCCCGCGCAAGCCTCGCGGCAGGCTTTCACCAGCCCCTGCAACCGGCTCAACGCCCAGCGGTCGAGTTCCTCCAGCTTCGCGTGCGGCACCGCGTCGGCCTGCGGGTTGAAATCGCTCAGGTTGCCGAGGATGAACCGGAACGTGTTGCGGACCTTCCGATACGTGCCCGCGACGCGCTCGATGATCTCCTCGCTGAGCGGCACGTCGTTGCGGTAATCCTCGCTCACCGTCCAGAGCCGCAGCACGTCGGCGCCGTAGCGGTTGACGTAGATGTCGCTGTCGGCCGGCTTGCCATAGCTCTTGGAGACCTTGTCCTTCGTCTCCGGGTTGATGAGGAACCCGTGCGTGACCACCGCCTTGAACGGCGCGTGGCCCTCGGTCGCGAGCGCCGTCCACAGCGCGCTTTGGAACCAGCCGCGATGCTGGTCGCTGCCTTCGAGATACACGTCCGCCGGATACTTCAACTCCGGCCGCGTCCGCAGCACGGCGCGATGGCTGACGCCGCTTTCGAACCACACGTCGAGGATGTCGGCGGACTTGTGGAACTCGGTCGGCCGCTTGCAGCGCGGGCATTGCACGCCGGCAAGCAGGTCGTTCGCGCTCCGCTTGAACCACGCGTCCACGCCCTCGCGCTTCACCAGCTCGACGAGCTGGTCGGCGTATTGCTTCTCCTCGAAGATGAAGCCGCACGCGTCGCACTTGATGACCGGGATCGGCACGCCCCACTGCCGCTGGCGGCTGATGCACCAGTCCGGCCGTTCTGTGATCATGCCTTGCATGCGGTTGAAGCCCCACGCCGGCACCCACTGCACCTTCTCGATCTCGTGGAGCGCCTTCTCGCGGAGCTTCTTGTGGTCCACGTTGATGAACCACTGCTCGGTGGCGCGAAAGATGACCGGGCTCTTGCAGCGCCAGCAATGCGGATAGCTGTGCGCGATCTCCTCCTCCGCGACGAGCGCGCCGATCTGCTTCAGGTGCTCGACGATCGGCCGGTTCGCCTTGAAAACCTGCTGGCCCTCGAAGATGCCCGCGTCGCCCGTGAACATGCCGCTGTCGTCCACCGGCGAGAGCGCCGGCAGCCCGTAACGCCGGCCCGTGTCGTAGTCCTCCAAGCCGTGTCCCGGCGCGGTGTGGACGCAACCCGTGCCCGTGTCGAGCGTGACGTAATCCGCCAGCACAAACGGCGAGTCGCGCTCCATGAACGGATGGCTCGTGACGATGCCGCCGCCGTTGCCGGCTTCCAGTTCGCGGCCCTTGACCTTCGAGAGCACCACATAGCTCGCGATGCCGGCCTTCTGTGCCACCGCCGGCAGCAATGCCTCGGCCACCAGCCACGTTTCCCCGCCGACGCGCGCCCAGACGTAATCGAAATCCGGATGCACCGCGATGGCGAGGTTGGCCGGCAGCGTCCACGGCGTCGTCGTCCAGATGAGCGCGAAGTGGCCGGGCTTGCCCTTCACGGTAAATTTCACATCGACCGAGAGCGACTTGTGGTCGCTGTATTCGGCCTCGGCGGTCGCGGCCGCGAGCGCGGTGCGGCAGTGGACGCACCAATGCACCGGCTTCGTGTCGCGGTAGATGAAGCCCTGGTGCCACATCTCGAAGAACGCCGACACGATGGCCGCCTCGTATTCCGGCGACATCGTCAGGTAGGGGTTGGCCCAGTCGCCGAAGACGCCGAGCCGCTTGAACTGCGTCCGCTGCACGTCCACGTAATGCTCCGCATACTTCCGGCAACGCTCGCGCATCTGGGCCGGCGTGAGCTTCTCGCCGCTCTGGCGCAGCTCCTTCTCGACCTTCAGTTCGATCGGCAGGCCGTGGCAGTCCCAGCCCGGCACGTAAGGCGCGCGATGGCCGGTCATCGCGGCGTGCTTCACCACCACGTCCTTTAATATCTTGTTGAGCGCCGTGCCGATGTGGACGTTGCCGTTGGCGTAGGGCGGGCCGTCGTGGAGGATGAACGCGGGCGCGTCCTTGCGCGACTGCTGGAGCTGGTCGTAGAGCCGCATCTGCTCCCAGCGGGCCAGCATCTGCGGCTCGCGGGTCCCCAGCTCGGCCTTCATCGGGAAAGCCGTCTGCGGCAGATTGAGCGTTGATTTGTAGTCGGCAGCCATTTCCGGCGGAAATTGAGCCGCGAACCGTATCACGCAGCCCCCGGTGAGTCAACGGCGGCGGGCGGAAAGCCGCCGCACTTTGCGCTGGATTCCCAAAAGGAAAAGGAGAAGAAATACGCCCCATGAACACGAGCCTCTCCCGTTCCGCGTCTTCACTGACCCGCCGCAACTTCCTCCGCGCCACCGCCGCCGCGCTCGGCGCGCCCCACATCCTGCCCGCGAGCGTCTTCGGCAAGAACCCGCCCGGCAACCGCATCACGCTCGCCATCATCGGCTGCGGCAACCAGAGCACCGTGGACATCCCGGAGTGGCTCAAGAACGACGATTGCCAGATCGTGGCGGCCTGCGACGTCAACCGCGCCAGCCACGGCTACCGCGACGACAAACAATTCCTCGGCCGTGAACCGCAGCGCGATTTCGTCAACAAGTTCTACGCGCAGAAGACCGGCAACGACTCGTTCAAGGGATGCGACGCTGTCAGCGACTTTCGCGAGGTGCTCGCCCGCAAGGACGTGGACGCCGTCGCCATCATCACGCCGGACCACTGGCACGCCGTGCAGACCATCATGGCCACCGAGGCCGGCAAGGACATCTACTGCCAGAAGCCGATGTCGCTCACCGTCCGCGACGGCCGGGAGATGATCAAGGCCGTCCGCAAACACAACCGCATCCTCCAGTGCGGCAGCCAGTGGCGCTCGAAGGCGCACATCCGGCAGGCGTGCGAACTCGTCCTCAACGGCCGCCTCGGCAAGCTCCAGCGCGTCGAGAGCTACGTCGCCGCGAACAACTTCAAAGGCCCCGGCCCCGGCTGGCAGCCGACGCCCGTGCCGGAGGGATTCGACTACGACTTCTGGCTCGGCCCCGCGCCGAAGGCGCCCCACCACAAGGACCGCTGCTTCTACAAATTCCGGTTCATCCTCGACTACTCGGGCGGCCAGACCACCAACTTCGGCCATCACTCCAACGGTGTCGTCCGGTGGGGCGTCGGCGACGACATCTTCCCGGTGGAGTTCGAGGACCAAGGCTCCGAGTGGCCGGAGAAAGGAGACCTCTTCACCACGCCCACCAAGGTCTCCTTCCGCGCCCGTTTCTCCAACGGCGTTGAACTGGTCTGCAAGACCGACAAGAAAGGCTTCGGCGTCCGCTTCGAGGGCAGCGAGGGTTGGCTGGAGGTCGGCTCGCGAAAAATCGAGAGCAACCCCGCCTCGCTCAAAGACTCCGTCATCGGCGGCAACGACAAGCGGCTCACCGTCAGCGAGAACCACTACCGCAACTTCCTCGACGCCGTGAAGTCGCGGAAGGACGGCATCGAGCCGGTGGAGACCGGCCATCGCACCTCCATGCTCTGCCACCTCGGCAACATCGCGATGCAGTTGAAGACCAGGATCAAGTTCGACCCGGAGAAGGAGCAGAT
>JACRKA010000034.1 GCA_016219905.1 Verrucomicrobiota bacterium | reverse complement strand
TTGCCAATTGTGTGCGGAGGAGGCTCGACGGAGTCTCGCCCCACCGTCGTCCACGGTCGCGGCCAGAAGTAGGTGTCCTTCTTTCCGGAGCGGTGCTGGTTTTCGCCGTCCACCATCACGGTGTTGTGGGCGGCGGTGCTGAGCACGTAGCGGCGCCAGCGGGAGCGGTCGTAGGAGAAGTTGCCGGGATCGAGCACGAGTTGCCTGCCGTGCGCCCACAGGACGAAATGCAGCTTGTCTTCGTGCTGGTGGCCGTAGCCGTAGGGGCCGGCGTCGAACATGAGATACGTCGAGTCCTTATCCCAGCCGGAACGCATGACGTAGTGGCCGCACCACGGGAAGGCGTGTGAGGTCTGCGCGGGCGCGCGGCCATTCTTGCCACCAGTGGCGACGAACTGGAAGTCCTCGCGCTTCGGGAACAGTTTGAAGCCGGTTTCCAGCAGCTTACGCACGTCGCGGTTGCCAGAGTCATTGAGGCCGGGGATGGCGCCGTTGGGCATTGAGGCGAGCAGGAGGTAGTTGAACATCTTCTCCATCTTCGCCTGAAAATCGGCGGGCACTTCGTCGCGCCGCTCGTTGAGGTCGGCCAGTTCGAGGATGCCGGCGAACTCGCGGACGACCCAGTTGTTGTAGCCACCAGCCAGTTCGTATTCCATGCCGTCGGGATAGACCTCGTCGTCGAGCTGCTTGTAAAGCCGTTCCAGCGCGATGCGCCGCCACTCGCGCGCTTCCTTGAATTCTGGGAACAAGATGCCGGCGGTAAAGAGGCCGTTGCTCTCGGCGGTGAGCCAGTTGCCGCCGCTGGGCCAGCGCACGAGATGGCGCGCCTGTTCGCAGACCGATTTCCACAGCGCGCAGATCGCATCGTCGCTGAACGCGGGCGAGCCGAGGCAACGATAGAGCGCGTGCGGCCACGTGTCGGCGAGCCGGATGCCGGTGGTCAGCGTCTGCCAGGCCTTGCAGCCGTTCGGCATCCCGTTGCCGGAGGAGAGCAGCACGGCGGGATTCGACGCGGTCCAGTCGAGGATCTGGTCGGCGATCTCCTTGGCGAACTTGCCGTTGCCCGTCTGCCAGTAGGCGTCGGCGAGCTTCTCGAAATGGAAATGGCGGTTGATGGACTCGTTCCACAGGTGTGTGCGCGCCTCGCCCTCGGTCGGGTTGGCGGTCCAGTCAATCTTCGCGCCGAAGTCGAGCGTGCCAACCTTGCCGGGGCCTTTGGTGTAGTCGAACTGATGCTTCATCGCCTTTTCCGCCGCTTCAACCGTGCGGCGGCTGGGCTTGGCCTTGCTTTCGCGGAACGCCGGCTGTCGCCAGTCGAACAGCCAGCGCGGCAGCGCGCGGTTGCGCAGGTGGGCGGCGAGCGCGGATTTCGCCTCAGCGAAGTGTTTCGCGGCGACGGCTTGTTTCACCGCGGCCAGCGCGGGCAGATCGAAGTCGAGGTTTGCGAACAGCTCCGCGTCGCTCATCCGTTGGCCGGTGACGCCGCCGGGCAACAGCTCAAGCCCGTCGAGCCGCACCACGGCGGCCGGGTCGGGCGTGTTGCCATAGCCATGAGCGATGAAGGAGACGCTTCCGATGTGGTTCCAGCCGAGCGGCTCGCGCGCCGCGCCGAGTTCGTTCAGCGGCAGGACGAATTGCTTCCAGCCCGTCCAGTCGAGTGTGATTCTCCCGCTGTAGTAATCGTCGCCTTGGCTCTTCGGGTTCTCGGAAGAGAAAACGATCACGAAGCGGGAACCCGTCGCCTTTTCCGAATGAAGCCAAAAGCTTGCTGCTCCGAATCGCGACCAGTCCTGCGGCGTGGCGAACGACAGGTCAATGCGGGTGTTCTTGCCATGCCGCCAGCAGACCGACTCCGGCCAGACTTTGCGGACCGCCGCGTCCGGCTCGCCCCCTTTCCACGCGCTGGCGGGGCCGAGCGGCTGCGGCTCGGCGGCAAACACGGACGCAGTCAGGAAAGCCGAAGTCAGCGTGGCTCGAAGAACGCTGGCGATGCACATGGAAATCTCCCGCTGCGATTACTTCGCCGCGGCCGGGTTTTCGCCGGCGAACTTCCACGACGGCTTTGTGTCGCGGGCGAGCGGCAGGTTCAGCAGCGCGGCGCGGAGCAGTTCGATGGGCATCGTGTTCTCCGCGAGCACGGCATCGTTGAACTGCTGCTCGGTGAGCTTGCCGGGGCGGACCCTCTCGTCGTGCAGCGCGCGCAGTTGGAGGCCGCCGAGCATGTAGCCGGTCTGGTAGAGCGGCGGGACACCATTGCTGATGAAGCGGCGCACTTCGCTGGTCGCGCCGAGTTTCTCGTGGCCGACGCGGTTGACGAGGAAGTCCACCATCTCCGGCGGCTTCATCTGGCCGAGCTGGAACTTCAGCGAGACGATGATGCGCGCGGCGCGGGTCATGCGCCAGAAGAGCATCCCGATGCGCTCCTGCGGCGTGCGCGCCCAGCCGAGGTCCCAGAGGCGCAGTTCGCAGTAAAGCGCCCAGCCCTCGACGTAGAACGGCGTGCTGAACGCGCGGCGGTGCTGGTTGTGGCGCGCGGCCTGAAAGTTCTGGAGATGATGGCCGGGGACCAGTTCGTGGGCGGTGGTCAAGTGCGTGAAGTGGCGGTTGTTGCCGCGCATGGCCATCAGCTTGTCCTCATGCTTCATCTCGTCCTTCGCGTAGGCGACCATGATGTTCTGGCCGCCGTAGGCCGCGTAAGGGATGGTCTTCATCGTCTCCGGCGACATCATCGTCAGCCGCCACGTCTCCTCGCAAAGCGGCGGCACGGTGGCGAACTTGTGTTTCTTGGTGAACTCGATCCCTTCGCGCGCGATCTTCGCCACGAGATCGTCCTGCTGGCCGGGCGGGACGAAATCGGCCTTCACCTTCGCCAGCGCGGCCTTCCAATCCTCGCCGCAGCCCATCGCGCGCGCGGCAACCTTCATCTGCTGCTCGCCCCACGCCAGTTCGCGCTCGCCGATGGCGATGAGTTCCTCCGCGGTGTAAGGCAGGAACTCGAACCGGATCGCCTCGGCCAGCGCGTCGGCGCCGATGGGATCGCCCACGAGTGGATCCTCGTCCTTGCCCTTCTGGCCGGCGATCTCCTCGCGCAGCAGCTTCGCATAGTCCTCGATCTGTTTGCTCGCTTCGTCGTAGGGCGTCTTCAGCCACCACGAGAAATCCGGCTGGAAACCG
The DNA here is from genome assembly GCA_016219905.1 of Verrucomicrobiota bacterium. Lineage (GTDB taxonomy): Bacteria > Verrucomicrobiota > Verrucomicrobiia > CAIQCK01 > CAIQCK01 > JACRKA01. The sequence continues at coordinate 13,669 of JACRKA010000034.1, read as the reverse complement.
TTGTAGAACTCGAACCACTTCTTGAGCGCGCCACGCAGGTCGTTGACGGCGTTTGCGGTGCGCAACGCGAGCGAGGGCGATACGGTCATCGGCGGCGCGTCGCCGGCCTTTTTCTCTTCAGCTTTCTTCTCTTTCGCGTCGTCGGCCTTTTTCTTGGAGCCTTTCTCGACACGCTCGCGGAGCTGCTTCACCTGTTTGATGATGCCGTTGACCTTCGTTGCGGCGGCCTCGCCGTTGACCGGTTCGCCACGCCAGCGGGCCTGCTCCAGTTCTTGGATTGCGCCGCGGAACGCGAGCAACGAGTCCATCCCGGCGAGCAGTTTCCGTTGGCGCGTGATTTCGAAGAGCGATTGTTGCAGCGCGTTGCGGAGCAGCAGCCAGTCCACGCGGCCGGCCTGGTCGAGCGCATCGAAGTCCGTCTTTTCCAGCCGCGCCAGCCATCCGTTGTAGAGCTTTTCCAGCCGGTCGAAGCGGACCGCCGACCACGGCAGGTCGTAGAAGCCTGCGACGTTGTGTTCGTCGGCCTCGAACTCGCGGATCACGTCCACCAGCAACGGCGCGGCAGCCTTGGCCGTTTTCTTCTGCTGGGCGTGCGCTGAAGGCGGCAGGAGGGGCAACAGCAAAAACAGCAGCGCGACAGCGGCGCGGCAGACGCAGGGGCGACGGTTCTTCATGCGGCGCACTAATACCCGCTGCCGGGCCGCTGCGCCAGCGTTCAGTTGTCGAAGCCGTCATTGACCCGCTTGGCACCAGCCCCTAAAGTCCCGTCCGCCGCCGCAGCCATGAAACGCCATCGGATTGCCATCGTCACCCGCCGCGGGCGCTCGCCGGTGGCGTTTCGGATTGACGAACCGGGGGCAACAGTGGCAGTGGAGCAGAACCCGGTCGAGGGACGCAACGGCGTCGGCGAGCCGGGCGTGGTCGAGATCAAGCGAACACAGGATTCGAGGAAGTGAGCGTCATGAAAAGAACAGCGGATAGTTCAACCGTGCTTCTGGCGGCGGCCTGCGCGTTCGCCGCCGTCGCATCCGTCACCGTGGCGCTTGCCGAAAACGTCCTTCCGAACGGGAGTTTCGAGCTGGGGATGTGCAACTGGTATTGGCAGGCCACCGACGCGGACGTGTTCCAGGCGCGGGCGGCGGTGGAGTGGGAGGACTTGCTGCCGGACGTGCGCGAGGAGGGCGCGTGGCACGGCCAGCGTTGCGTGCGGCTGGCGCTCGGCGAACGGCAGCGGATGATGGCGCGGTCGGGCTGGATGCAACTGCCCGCGAAACAGCCGCGGACGTTTTCGATTTTCCTGAAGCGAGCGCGCACCGACGCGAACGCGGTGAGCGGCGAGGTGGAGTTGTGGGTCGAGTCGCCCGCGGGCGGCGGCCGGTCGGTGGTGGGCCGCGTGAAACCGACGGGGGCGTGGCAGCGGTTCAGCGTGACGCAGCCGGCGGGGCTGGCGGCGGGCGGATGGGTGCGGGCCGGCGTGCGCGTGGACGGGCCGCAGGCGGTGGAGATGGACGCGGCGCAACTGGAGGCAGGCGACAAGGCGACGGCGTTCGCGACGCGGCTGGCGGCGGAGGTGGCGGTGACGGCGGCCAGCAGCGACCACTGGTTCACGGGCGACGACACGCCGACGCTGGTGGCGGCGGTGGCGACGTGCGAGCCGCAGGGGCCGGCGACGCGGCAGGTGCGGCTGGTGGCGACGGATTTCAACGGGCGCGAGATTTTTGCGCGCGAGGTGACGGTGAACATGAACACCAACAAGCTGCCGGTGGCGCTGGCGCCGCTGACGGCGCGGGCGTTCGGCAACTTCCGGGTGCGCGCGGAACTGGTCGGCGCCGAGCCGGACCACGACGAGACGCAGTTGAACGTGACGCGGCCGGTGGCGATGCGGCCGCCGGCGCGGGCGTCGGTGTTCGGGGCGACGCTGCGGCTGAAGCGGGGCGACTTCGACCTCGCGGAGAAGATGGGGGTGCGCTGGCTGCGGCTGCCGCTGGTGACGCAATGGTTCGTGGTCGAGCCGAAGCGGGACCAGTGGCACTGGTTCGACGAGCCGTTGCGCGCGGCGTGGCGGCGCGGGCTGGAGGTCTTGGGCGCGCTGGATGCCTCGGCGCACTGGGAGAACGACGCGCAGGACCGCGGCTCGCGGCCGGAGGAGTGGGACAATTACGTGCGTCAGACGGTGGGGCACTACCATCGGTGGATCCGCGCGTGGGAGGTGTGGAACGAGCCGGACCAGCCGGGGTTGCTGGCGGGCCGCGACCAGACGGACCAGTTGAAGAATTACGTGGACTTGCTGAAGCGCACTTACGCGGCGGCGAAGGAGGCCGACCCGGCGTGTCTCGTGGTTGGCGGCGCGCTGGGCGACGCGCGGTTCGCGCCGAAGCTGATCGAGCTGGGCGCGCTGCCAGCGATGGATGTGTTGTCGTTGCACATGCGTTCCGCGTCGGCATTGGAGGATTTCGAGACGCGCAAGCCTTCGCTGGCGGAGTTGCTCGGTGCGGTCCGCGCCGCGATGAAGGCGCGGGGCGGCGAGAAGCCGGTCTGGATCACGGCGGGCGGGTTGAACAACGTCGGCAGCAGTTACCGGGAGGGGCGCGTGGACGGCCCGTGGCGCGCGAACCGGAAGACGACGGCGCGCGACGCGGCGGCGTTGCTGGCGCGGCAATATGCGATCGCGATGGCGTCGGGCGTGGAGAAGTTCTTCTACGACATCGCGGCGGCGCCGACGGCGGCGGAGGAAGAGGCGACGGGGTTCACGGAGAGCGACGGTTCGCCGACGGCGGTGGCGGCGGCGTATGCGACGGCGAGCGGGTTGCTGGACGGCGCGACGTTCCTGAAGCGGCACGACCTGGGTGGCGGGGCGCGGGCGCTGGAGTTCCAGCGGGCCGGCGAGAACGGGCGCGTGCTGGTGGCGTGGGCGACGGCGGAGACGGGCGTGGAGGTGGCGATGCCCGCGGGCTGGGCGTCGGCGGAGGTGCGGGCGCTGGACGTGATGGGCAACCTGGTGGTGCGGGAAGGCGCCAAGGCGCGGTTGACGCGGTCGCCGGCGTATCTGGTGACGACGCAGTGAGCGGTCAGGATTGCACGCGAGGCGGCCATCTTGGTTATTGACCGCTCGTGGGCGATTCAGTAACTTCGCCACAACGTGCGGTGGCCTGCCTGACCCCGAGCGCAAGGAATCTTTGGATCAATAACGTGAGGAGATTGCCATGAAGAACGATTTTCGCCGGTTGTGCTGGCCAGCCTTGGCCGCGGCGGGTGTGCTGGCTTTGGGCGCGGCGGACGCGCCGGCGCAGCGCCCCACGGGGGTTCACAAGACGGAGTTCTCCGTGAAGCGCCTCGAGGTGCGGTTTGTGAACCCGCCCGCGCAGTCCGGGGGCGAGCGGGGTTCGCGGGAGGCGGGGCAGGTCCCGTGGGCGCGGTTGGAGTGCGAGTTTGACAGCCAGCCGGAGTGGGCCGACGACGTGGAGATCCGGTGGTATGTGGTGTTGCTGGCGAAGCAGACGAAGGTGATGGCGACGGGCAGCGACACCTATATTTATGTGAAGAAAGGCCGGCGGCACGTGGCGGGGATGTTCATGCATCCGTTCGTGGTCGAGCGGTGGTGCGGCAATTCAGCCCAGAATGCGGTCGAGGACGTGGGTGTGGAGATCTGGTGGCAGGGGCGGCTGGTTTCGTTCAGCAGTTGGCGCAGCCAGACCAAGACCCAGTGGTGGCAGCAGTTCCAGCCGACGCCGAACCTGCTGATGCGGGTGTCGGAGTCGCCGTGGGGTCCGGGCGCTTATGCGGAGTATGAATGGTCCAAGTTCACGACGGCGGCGGGCCGCGGCGGGCAGTGACCGGCCGGGATGCTGAACGGCGTGGATTGATTTCGAGCGACAGACAACAGCCAGGCGATCCTTTAGAACATGCTTAAATCCGACCGGATACTGGGACTGGACATCGGGGCATCTTCGATCAAGCTGGCAGCGTTCGCGCCGGTGAAGCCGGAGGGGTTGCGGCTGCTCTCGTTCGCGGTGGCCGACCTGCCGGTGGACCCGACGCAGGACATGGACCGCAACCCGCTGATCACCGCCACGATCAAGGACCTGCTGCGTCAGCAGGGCATCCGCGGCGGCCGGGCGGTGATCTCGGTGTCGGGCCAGTCGGTGTTCACGCGGTTTGTGAAACTGCCGCCGGCGACGCCGGAGAACATCGAGCGGATGGTGGGCTTCGAGGCGCAGCAGAACGTGCCGTTCCCGATGGAGGAGGTCGTGTGGGACTACCAGCTCATCGGCGGCGGCGCGGACAAGGGCGAGTTCGAGGTGGTGCTGGTGGCGATCAAGAGCGACATCATCGAGGGGCTGGCGCGCGCGGTGGAGGCGGCCGGGTTGCGCGTGACGCTGGTGGACGTGTCGCCGCTGGCGTTCTACAACGCCGCGCGCTACAACTACGATTTCGCGGAGGGCTGCACGCTGCTGGTGGACGTCGGGGCGCGCACGACCAACCTGCTGTTCATCGAGCAGGACAAGATTTTCACCCGCTCCATCCCGATCGGCGGCAACACCATCACGCAGCAGGTGATGTCGGAGTTCGAGGAGAATCGGCTCAGTTTCGCGCAGGCCGATGAGCTCAAGCGCACGAAGGGCTTCGTGGGCCTGGGCGGCGCCTACGAGGAGCCGGAGGACTCGATGGTGGCGCGGCTCTCGAAGACCATGCGCAACGTGATGACCCGCCTGCACGCGGAGATCGCGCGGTCGGTGATTTTCTACCGCACACAACAGGGCGGCACGGCCCCGACGCGGCTGCTGCTGGCGGGTGGTTGCGCGGCGCTGCCCTACGCGGACCATTTCTTCAACGAGAAGCTGCAGGTGCCGGTGGAGTTCTTCAACCCGTTCCAACACGTGGAGATTGATCCGGCGGTCAACCAGGACCAGCTATCCAAGCACGCCTTTTTCTACGGCGGCGCGGTCGGGCTGGGCCTGCGCGCGGCGGCCGCCGAGTGCCCGATCGAGGTCAACCTCCTGCCGAAGTCGCTCCTGGCCGAGCGCGAGTTCAACAAGAAGAAGGTTTACCTGGCCGGGGTGGCCGTCGGGCTGGCGATGGCGGGCGTCAGTTGGTGGTGGTATTTCGACCGCACCGCCCAGGAAGCGAACAACCGGGCCGCAGAGTTCAAGCAACGCGTGGAGAAAAAACTCGGCCCGCTGGAAAACCGGATGACCAAGCTGGAAAGGGACATCGCGGCCTGCGAGAAGATCAAGGACCAGATCGAGTCCCAGCTCCGCGCGCGCGACCTCTGGCCGCAACTCTTCGACGACATCAGCAAGCGCGTGCCGGCGGACACGTGGATCATCAAGCTGGAGCCGGTCAACCCCGCCGCGGCCGCGCTAGGCGCGCCGGGCGAACCGCCGCCGGAACTCCCGCCGGGCGACCAGCCGGTGCGTGCCAAGGCGCCCGAATCCAAGATCACGGAACTGACCATCACCCTGGGCAGCATCTACAAGCCGAAGGAGCCGGAGCCGTTGCAGAAACAGTCCAAGTTCCTCAAGGCGCTGCACGAAAGCCCGTTCTTCGTCAAGGAAGCGACCAAGATGACCCGCGGGCCGACGCCCAAGGAGGGTGACTTCAACTTCACCTTCACCATCACCGCCAAACTCAAGGAGCCGATCGCGCAATGAGCAAGCTCCTCGACTGGGCCAGGAAAAACATCGGGCTGGTGATCGGCGGCGTGATCAGCCTCGGCGTGATCGGCTGGATCGGCTGGCGCGCTTGGGACGCTTTCTCGCGGCAGCAGACCGCCACGGAGGATCTCCAACAAGCCCTTTCCAAACTCGAGCGGCTGCACAAACGCAAGCCCTATCCGCACCCCGCCAACATGGTCGTCCTCTCCAACAACTTCGAGCGGCTCTCCGGCACGGGCGAGTTGCGCGGCACCGACGACTGGCTGGAGACCCTCGTGGCCCGCAGCCCGGCCCTGGCCGACCTGATGGACAAGGTGCAAGGCTCCGGCTTCAACACGGTGCTGGTGCAGCGCAAGAACACCCTGCTGGCCAAGGCGAAGGACAACGCCGTCACCCTGCCGGAGAACTTCGGCTTTGGTTTCGGCCGCTACGTTACCCTGGGCGTCGCCCCGACCAACAACCTCGACGGCATCCGGCTCCTGCTCACCCAGTGGAGCGCCGTCGAGACCATCAGCCAGGTTCTTTTCAGCAACCGCGTCGAGCGCATCGAAGCCATCCGCCGCGCCACCTTCGACATCTCGCGGGATCCTGGAGCGCCCCCGGGCAGCGGGCAGGGGTCCGAGGAATCGGTCATCGCCCCGATCCGCGACGTGCCGGGCGAAGTCCTCCGCGTGCTGCCGTTCGAGATGGACTTCGTCTGCGACAACGACAGCCTGCGCGGCGTGCTGGGCGGCTTGACGGCCGCGGCGCCGTTCCTGGTCGTGCGCTCCATCGAGGTCAGCAACGACCAGAGCGCGCGCATGCTGCAGGGCGGCCGGCCCGAAGAACTCGGCCGCGTCCTTTCCGCCGCGGCGGCCGCTGCCGCTGCCGCCGCCGCGCCAGCGCCGACGCCGGGCAGCCCCGGTGAAATGCCCGCCCCCGAGGTGGCAAGACCGCTGGAACCGATGCTGGTTTTTGGTTTGGAGAAACTGAACGTCAAGATGCGGGTGGACCTGGTCGAGTTCAGGAAACCAGCCGCGCCGCCGGCGCAATGAACGCCGTCGTTCGAAATTAAACCGTCATGGACTTCCTCAAGAAGCACTACGAGAAAGTGATACTGGCCGTGGTGTCCGTGCTGCTCATTGCCACGGCGGTCATCCTCATGGGCCAGTTGGCCATCGGCCCCGGCGGAGGCCCCGGCGACGACGATATCAATCGCGCAGCCGCCCCGCCGGTGGACGCCGACAAACTGGTCCAGGTCTCGGCGATGCTGCAACAGCCGCAGCAGTGGACCGGCAAAGGCCCCGCGCCTTTCATCCCGGGCCAGTGGAAATACGACCCCCGCACCCGGGAACTGTCGCCGGCGGAGGAAAAGATCGAGGTCATCAAGAAGGAAGACCCCCTCAGCGAACTCGACTGGTATGTGCGGTTCAAGACCTTCCCGATGGAGTTCAAGAGCGTTGTCAGCGGCGAAGGCACCAACGCCACCTTCCAGATCAACATTGCCGACGACCGCTCCTCGCGCTTTGTCCGGATCGGCTCAGCCTGGAGACAGGTCATCAGCGGTTACTGGGAAATCTTCAGGGTCACCAAGGTCGAGCAGAAGCAAGTCGAGCGGTTGAACCCGGCCACCCGCCACATCGAGAAAGTGGACGTCTCCATCCTGACCTTGCTGCGGCGCGGCACCACCGAAATCCCGCTGATCCTGGGCCAGCGCCGCTTTGAGAGCGACCCGGTGGCCCGCTACGAATCCCGCGCCACCGGCGAGCGCAGCGTCGAGATGGTCAAGGGAGTTGTATTCCAATACAAAGGCAAGAGGTTCAAACTCCTTGACATCACCACCCGCCGCTTGCTAATTGAAGTCTCCGAATCAGGAGCCGTTCGCGAAATAAGCCCCCGAGGAGTATCCGGGCAGTGAAAGGCTCCGGGTGTCGGGAAAGTAGCCGGCCTGACGGGCAGCGGACCCACCGGGGTGGTCGTCTGCAGCCCGCCAGCCGAAAAGGACATAGATGAAACAAGCCGACATGATTTTACCCGCGTTGCTGGGTGCCGCCGTGGCGCTGGTGCCGCTGGCTTCCGAAGCCCGCGCCGCCGAAGCGTTCACGCAACTCGCCAGCATCAACGCCGCGGACCTGCTCACCCCTGAGCAACTCACCGAACAAGAGATCGTCCGCCGCAAGGAGCAACTCATCCGCGGCCAGACCATGCTCCGCAACGCCGACGCCGCCCTGAAGGCGGGCAAGTTTGACGAGGCCATCAGCCTCTACCAGCAGGCCATCACCACCCTGCCCAAATCGCCCGCCACGGTCAAAGATGTCAACGCCGCCGCCTCCGGCCTCATCCAGGCCAACCTCGGTGGCGCCCGCGCCGCCCTGAAGGCCAAGAACGCCGGCGACGCCGAAAAATACGCAAACGCGGCCCTGGTGCTCGACCCCAAGAACGCCACCGCCAAGAGCATTAGGGATCAGGCAGGAAAAATTTCAGGCGTCCCCCAGGCGAGAGCGGGCGAAACGCCCAAGCCGGTCAAGCCCATGCCCGTGGACGCGACGCCCGAATACAGGCAGAAGATGTCGCGCGTCACCCAGCTCATGCGCGACGCCCACCTCGCCTTCCAGAGCAACCAGCTCGACCTCGCCTCCGACAAGCTCAACGAGGTCATGTCCCTTGACCACTACAACCAGGAGGCGCGCACCCTGCTGCGCCTGGTCAACGAGCAGCGCCACCACGCCGCCGAACTGGATCGGGCACGCACACGCGAGCAGTTTGCCGCGGACGTCACGGAAGCATGGGCGCCCCCCATCCGGGCCGCGCTGAGCGCCCCCATGGAGGAGCAGAAGCCGACTCAGATAATCAAGAAAGAGCGGCAGGAGCTTGAGCGCAAACTCGACACTATCATCATCCCGAAGATTGACTTCAGGGACGCCAACGTCATGGACGTGGTCAAGTTCCTCTCGGACGAAAGCCGGCGGCTCGACAAGGAAAAGGGCGGCGGCGATGGTGTCAACATCGTCCTCGGCGGCAGTCTTGCCGGCGCGGGTGGTGGCGGCAGCACAACCCCTCAGGCCCCGCCTGGCGCTGAGATGCCCGGCGCCCCGACTCCTGCGCCCGGGCCTGCAATGCCCGGTGCCCCCGGCGCCGTTCCCGGTATTCCCGGTGCTCCGGGTGCTCCCGTTCCCGCTCCGGTGCCCGGCGCTGAGATGCCCGGCGCTGGTCCCGCCCCCGGCATGGCTGGGCCGGCGGCTGCGCCTGCGGGTCCGTCCGGCACGCCCACGGTCACGCTCAACCTGCAGAACGTTCCGCTTCGCGACGCCCTGCGTTACGTCACCGACATTGCGGGTTTGCGGTTCCGCGTCGAAGAGCGCGCCATCCTCATCGTGCCGGCCAACTGGGTCCCGCCGGGTATCATGCAGACGCGCAACTACAAGATCCAAGCCGGCGTGTTTTCCACAATTCTTACGGGCCAACAACAACAAGGTGGCCAGCCAGGTGGCGCTCCAGCTCCTCCGGGCGCGGGGCCCGCGCCGGCTCCGCCGGTTGGGTCTGGCGGCGGCGGTCCTTCTGGCGAGGAAGTGAAGAAGTTCTTCATGGATGCGGGCGTGCCATTTCCCCAGGGCGCTTCGGTCACGTATCAGGACCGCATCAACACGCTGTTCGTGACCAACACGCCGGAGAACCTGGAAACCTTCGAGATGGTGCTGAACAGCCTCAACATCGTGCCGAGCCAGGTCACCATCGAGGCCAAGTTCGTCGAGATCAAGCAGGGCGACCTGCGTGAGCTGGGCTTCGACTGGATCCTGGGTGACTGGCAATTTGGCCACGCGGGCAACGGGGTCAAGATGTTCAACCTCGAAGGCGGCGACAATGCCGCGTTCGCCGGCATTCCCAACAACTCCAACCCCGGCGGCAACATCCCGGTTTACCAGCCGGGCGACTTGGGCAACACCACCGACCGCGCACAAGGCCTGCGGTTTGCCAGCTCCTCAGGCACACTGACCGGTAACGCGCTCGACAACCTGCTCCAAGGCCGCTCCCAGCAACAGAACCTCGTGCTCGACTCGGTGGCGTCCCTCAGCGGCCTGCTGACCAACCCCCAGTTCCAGGTCATCCTCCGCGCGCTCTCGCAGCGGCAAAACGTGGACCTGCTCAGCGCCCCGAAAGTCACCACCATCAGCGGCCAGCAGGCCAAGATGGAAGTCATCCGCGAGTTCATCTACCCGACCGAATTCGAGCCGCCCCGCGTCGCCAACGGCGCTTCCGTCGGCGCGGGTGGTTTCCTGATCTCCGCCGTGACACCGCCCACCCCCGGCGGTTTCCAGACCCGCAGCCTCGGTGTGACGCTCAACGTCACCCCCCAGGTCGGCCCGGACGGCTATACGATCAACCTGACACTGATCCCCGAGGTCAGCGACTTCGACGGCTTCGTGGACTACGGCAGCCGGTCCGGCCTCAATGACCCCAGCGCCGCCGGCAGCGCGGCCTCGCAGCAGGTTGGCCTGGCCTTCCCGTTCCCGCAGCCGGTGTTCTCCACCCGCCGCGTCACCACCAGCGTCATCATCTGGGACGGCCAGACCGTCGTCCTCGGCGGCCTCATTCGCGAGGACGCCATGAAGATCAAGGACAAGATCCCTTTCCTGGGCGACATCCCGATGGTCGGCAAGCTCTTCCGCAACGAACTGGAGAACACCGTCAAGCGCAACCTCCTGATTTTCGTCACGGCCAAGCTGATCAACACGGCCGGCGAGTTGATTCACAAGACCGCAGCCGCTGGGCCTCTGCCGGCACCGGCAGGCGGGTCTCCTGTGGCCCGCTGACGGGCCTTTTGGCGGCCCCAACGATTCACCCGACACATCTGTGCCCGCATAGACGGGCTGGATGCCGGCTTTCACATGCCCGACAAGACCGTCCTCATCGTTGACGGACACGGCTTTGCCTACCGGGCGTTCTTTGCCATCCCCAAACTCACCAACCCCCGTGGCGAGCCGACCAATGCCGTCTTTGGCTTCCTGAAGATGCTCCGCAAACTGGCTGACCAGTTCCAGCCGACCCACTGGGTCGTCACTTGGGACGCTGGCCTGCCCGAAGAGCGCCTCAAAGTGCTGGAGACCTACAAGGCCCAGCGCAAGCCGATGCCCGACGACCTGCGCGCGCAGTTGCCCGTCATCCGCGAGGTCCTCGACGCCTCCCGCGTTGTCTCGCTCGAACAACCCGGCCACGAGGCCGACGACATCATCGCCTCCCTCTGCGCCCAGGCCGCCGATGCGCGCGTGCTCATCGCCAGCGCCGACAAGGACCTGATGCAACTCGTCAACGACCGCATCGCCGTCGTCCGCCAAACGCCCCAGGGCGCCAGGCTCATGGACCGCGACGGCGTGCGGGCGCGCTACGGCGTGCCGCCGGGACAGATGCTCGACCTGCTCTGCCTCACCGGCGACAGCTCCGACAACATCCCGGGCATTCCGGGCGTCGGCGAGAAGACCGCCGTCGGTCTGCTCCAGACCTTTGGCAGCGCCACCGCCGTCCTCGCGCGCAGCGCCGAGATCACAAACCCGCGCCTCCGCGCCGCCGTCGAAAACGCCGCCGCCCAGCTTGCCCGGAACCGCACGCTGATGACGCTGAACGTCGCGCTGCCCGTCACGCTGGACTGGGACCGTTTCCGCCGCGTGGAGCCGGACCTGGGGCGGCTGGCCGCGTTGTTTGAGAAGCTCGGCTTCAAGTCCTTGCTCGAAGAAACGCGGCGTCGGGCGCAGCCGCCGCCACAGGGCGAGTTGTCCCTGGGTTGAATCGAAGTCGTGGCTTGACAATGCAAGGCTGCACGCTAGATTCGCGCGTCGTTGGGACATCACGAGCCTGCCGGGGCAGACACCCGTAAGATTCGGTAACAGATAAATCCCCCTTTTTCCGAGCGGCCAGCGCCGCTTATGAAATCGGCGCCACGCATGGAGCAACTCATCCAAGTCGGCCTCACCGGCGGCATTGCCACCGGCAAGACGACCGTGGCCGGCATGTTCGCGCGGCTCGGCGCCATGATCATTGACACCGATGCGCTCGCGCATCGCGCGATCGAGGCCGGCGCGCCGGCCTACGACGCCGTGATCGAAGCCTTCGGCCGCGGCATCGTGGACGCCGGCGGTGCGATCAACCGCGCGCGGCTCGGCGAGATCGTCTTCGCCGACGACCCGCAACGGCAGCGGCTCAACGCCATTGTGCATCCGGCCGTGCGCGCCGCTTGGACCGCCGAAGTCGAAGACCTGCGGCGTCGCGGCTGGCGCGGCGTCGTGATGATTGTCGTGCCGCTGCTCTTCGAGGTCGGCCTGGAAAAACAGGTGGACGCCGTCGTCACCGTCGCGTGCAGCGAGGCCACCCAGCGCGACCGGCTGCGCGAGCGCGGCCTGAGCGATGCCCAGGCCGACGCGCGCATCCGCGCCCAATGGCCCGTGGCGGTAAAGATGGAAAAAGCAGATTTTGCGATTTGGAACGAGAGCACGATGTCCGTGCTCGAACAACAAGCCGCGCGCGCCTGGGATCGTATCAGCGCGCCGGCGGGCGTCAGCAAACCGATTTAACCGGAAAAGGAGTCAGTCATGGCAAGAGCACCCAAGAAAACACCGACGGCCGCGATGGCCATGCCCGAGACCTCAGTCATCAAGAAAACCGCGCCCGCGCAGCAGGCGATCCAGTCCGCCGCCGCCGAGGAGCGCGTCCGCAAGGGCATCACCGAGGGCGCCACCGTCGCCTTGGCCGACCTCCAGCGCATGGCCGTGCCCGCCCTCAACAAGCTCGCCCGCGAATTGAGCATCGAGGGCGTCGGCGTGCTCAAGCGCCATGAGGTCATCTTCAAGATTCTCGAAGCCAGCGCCATCGCCAAGCCCAACATCATCATGATCGGCGAAGGCGTGCTCGAGATCCTGCCTGACGGCTTCGGGTTCCTGCGCTCGCCGAGCTACAACTACCTGCCCTGCCCCGAGGACATCTACGTCTCTCCGTCGCAGATCCGCCGCTTCGACCTCAACACCGGCGACATCGTCAGCGGCCAGATCCGGCCGCCGAAGGAGAAGGAAAAGTTCTTCGCCTTGCTAAAACTTGAAGCCGTCGGCGGCGAGGACCCGGAGAAGGCCAAGGACAAGATCCTCTTCGACAACCTCACGCCGTTGTTCCCGACCCGGCGCGTCCAGTTGGAAGTGCCCGCCCCGCCCGACGATGTCTCCATGCGCGCGATGGACCTGCTCACCCCGCTCGGCTTCGGCCAGCGCGGCCTCATCGTCGCCCCGCCGCGCACCGGCAAGACCGTGCTTCTGCAAAAAATCGCAAACTCCATCGCCACCAACCATCCCGATGCCTTCCTCATCGTGCTGCTCATTGACGAGCGCCCCGAGGAGGTCACCGACATGGAGCGCACCGTCCGCGGCGAGGTCGTCAGCTCCTGCTTCGACGAGCCGCCCGAGCGCCACGCCCAGGTCGCCGAGATGGTCCTCGAAAAAGCCAAGCGCCTCGTCGAGCACAAGAAAGACGTCGTCATCCTGCTCGACTCCATCACCCGCCTCGCGCGCGCCTACAACACCTTGCAGCCGCACTCCGGAAAAATCCTCTCCGGCGGCGTGGACGCCAACGCGCTCCACAAGCCGAAGCGGTTCTTCGGCGCCGCCCGCAACATCGAGGAAGGCGGCTCGCTCTCCATCATCGCCACCGCGCTGGTGGACACCGGCTCGCGCATGGACGAGGTCATCTTCGAGGAGTTCAAAGGCACCGGCAACATGGAGCTTTCCCTCGACCGCCACCTCGTGGACAAGCGCATCTTCCCGTCCATCAACATCGAGACGAGCGGCACGCGCAAGGAAGAGCTGCTCTACCATCCCGAAGAGATGAACCGCATCTACATCCTGCGCAAAGCCCTCAGCGGCGTCCCGCCCGTCGAGGCGATGGAACTCGTCGTCGAGCGCCTCAAGAAGACCAAGAGCAACGCCGAGTTCCTGCTCACGATGCACACCTGAGCCGGCGGCGGCTCTTCAGCAAAAATTCCGTGTCAAAACTCTTTAGAA
>JACRKA010000374.1 GCA_016219905.1 Verrucomicrobiota bacterium | reverse complement strand
GGGCGTGGTGCCGGTGATTGGCGATTACAACACGGTGATGTGGATCCTGCACCGAGATCTCGGCGGCGAGATGGCGGTGACGGACGAGCGCGGCGCGACGGTGCGGCTGCGGTTCGTGGGGTTGCTGGAGGGCAGCATTTTCCAGAGCGAGTTGATCATGGGCCAGGCGGCGTTCCTGAAACTGTTCCCGGGCCGCAGCGGGTTCAGCGTGCTCGCGATCGAGGCGCCGTGGGCGCGGGCGAAGACCGTGGCGGAGACGCTGGAGCGGTCGCTGGGAGAATACGGGTTTGACGCGACGCGGACGAACGAGCGGCTGGCGGCGTTCGCGGTGATCGAGAACACTTACCTCTCGGTGTTCCAACTGCTCGGCGGCTTGGGGCTGCTGCTGGGCACGTTGGGTCTCGGCGCGATCATGCTCCGCAACGTGCTGGAGCGGCGCGGGGAACTGGCGTTGTTGCAGGCGCTGGGTTTCCGGCGGCGCGCGCTGGCGGTGCTGGTGCTGGCGGAGAACGCGTTCCTGCTGGTGGCCGGTGTGACGTGCGGCGCGGGGGCGGGGCTGTTGTCGGTGGCGCCGCATCTGGCGGGTGGCGGCGGCGACGTGCCGTGGGGCGGGCTGGTGTTGCTGCTGGCGGCCGTGGTGGCGGCGGGCATCGGCGCGGGCGCGTGGGCGGTGCGCGTGGCGGTGCGCACGCCGATGCTGGAGGCGCTGCGGGCGGAGTAGAGGTGGTGGTGCGGCTTGTGGTGTGTCGCAAGTCGGCTGTGGGGCGGCTACGTCAAAATTTCCAGCCCAAGGCGGGGCCGCGCCCATTCCACCGGGTCAAGACTGCCGCGCCTCAGACGGCGGCGACGAACTTTTCGAGGAAGTCCGCGAGGTCGTCGCCGGCTTTCCATGCGTGTTTGGCGAGCTTGAAGAGGCCGACGACGGTGGGCGGATGGACGGCGATGGCGCGGGCAACGAGGCCGGGCTGGACCTGGCCGTTGTTGAAGAAGGAGTTGATCGCGGGCGGCAGGTTCTCGTTGGATCGGTCGGAGATGGCGCGGACGGCGATGATCGGCACGCTTTGTTGCTGGCAGAGGGTGGCCACGGCGCTGGTTTCCATGTCCACGACGTCGGCCTTGTGGAGTTCGCCGATCTTGGTCTTGTCGAGGGCGTCCACGATCATCTGGTCGGCGGTGATGAGCCGTCCTTTGCGGAACTTGACCTCGCCGTTGGTGGGGGGGACAACGCCGCGCCAGTTGCAGAGGCCGCTTTGCAGTTCGCAGATGTCGGTGGCCAGGACGATGTCGCCGATCTCCAGGTCGGGCGTGAGCGCGCCGCCGAAGCCGGTGGAGATGAACAGGCGCGGCTCGAAGTGCTCGAAGAAGATGCGGACGATCTCGCGGGCGCGGTGGCGGCCGACGCCGGTGCGGAAGACCACGACCGGGACGCCGCCGAGCGTGCCGACGAAGAAGCGCAGGTGGTCGCGGTGGGCATGGCGCAGGCTGCGGAGTTGGTCCCAGGTGACCTCGTGGAAGACCCGCTCCACGCGGACACGCTTGAGGATGGGATTCAACTCCTCACGAACGGCAACTTGGATCGCAATCGGTGATACAGCCATGAGAGCCTGGGCGGCAGTCCTTGCCGCGATGGGCGGTGACTGTGACAGAGTGGCGGCAGCCGCTCAACGAAAAACTTCGGTGGAAAACGACCGCCGACGGACGGGACCAAGAGGAGGAAAAGGTCGTTGACACGCCCGCGTGGAGCGTGACAATTGCCGCGGACACAGACTTGGGATTCCTATGCGCTTGGTCATTGTTTTCTGCGTGATGCTGGCCGCAGTTGCGGCCCACGCCGGGAATTGGCAGCAGAAGGCGATGGAGATGTATCCGCAGCTCGGCGTGCTCGGCTCGCCGCTCAACAAGCAGTTCTGGGCCGCCTATCAGGACCGGCAGAAGGCGGATCCCGCGTTCTTCAACGATCCGAAATGGCCCGTCTATCTGGCCAAACATTGCGCGGAGCAGATGGCAGCCGCTGCCGCCCCCAAGCCCGCGCCCGCGGCCCCGACCCTCACCAGCGTTTCTCTGGCCGCCGCGCCGGAAGCGGCCGAATTGGCCGCGAGCGAGAAGCTGTTCGAGGCCAAGTGCGGCAAGTGTCACCCCCCGCCGGATGCCGCGATGGAGGAGCCGGCTTGGAATCGCGCGATGCAGAAATGGAAAGACAAGGCCGGACTGGACCTGGACGAATTCGTGCGGCTGATGAGATACGCCAAGACGGTGCGCGAGGGGAATGCCGGCGGCACAAAGGAGCCGATGGACCCTGACAGGAAGCTGTTGGTCGCCAAGTGCGGCCGTTGCCACGAGGCGCCCAATCCTGCTGCCGAGGAGATGACTTGGAACCGTTGGTTGTGGAAATGGAAGGACAGGGCGCAGTTGACCAACGACGAGTATGACCAACTGATGGCCTACGCGAGGCGGACGCGGGAGGCCCGCCAGGCGAAGGTGGCGCGCTAGGGACTGACGCATTGCCACCATGAACAAGAAACAATTCCTCCTTCCCGTCTTCCTCATTGCCTCCGCCATCGCCTGGGCTGCCGGAAGCTCGAAACCAAAACTCGACCCGACGCCCGGCCCATCGCAGAAACCTTATCATCCCGCGGACAACCAGACGGTGGAGATCACGCCGCCGCCGTTCATCTGGGTGCCGGCAGGACGCGACGCGACCTATGTGTTGCAGGTGTCGCAGGATGAAAGTTTTGCCAAGGGCCGCACGCGGACGTTCGCCGGGCTGAAGCGCGCGGTGTTCGTGCCGCGCGAGACGCTGGCGGCCGGCAAATGGTTCTGGCGTTACGGCGTCGAGACGAAGGACGGGCCGATGTTCGGCCGGGCGCGGCCGTTCACGGTGCCGGCGAAGGCGCGGGCGTTTCCGTATCCCGACTTCGACAAGGCTGTGCAGCAGGTGCCACGCGACAGGCCGCGGTTGTTTTTCGGCGGCGAACGGCTCGCGCAGGTGCGGGCCGCTGCGAAGGGCGAGTTGAAGAACGCGGTGCGGGACTTGGTGAAGTCCTGCGAGCGCGCCATCGGCGAGAAGTTGGTTCCGGAGCCGGATTACCAGCCGAAGGACCCGATGAAGCGCGGGCCGTGGGCGATCCGCATCATGAGCACGACTCGGCCGCCGATGGACATGATGGAGAGTTGCGCGCTGGCCTATCTGTTGACCGGCGACCAGCGGCTCGGCCTCGAAGCGAAGCGGCGGCTGCTTTACTTCTTCTCGTGGGACCCGGAGGGGCCAACGAGTTTCTTTGCCTACGACGAGCCGCCGATGTGGGTGATGATGCGCGGCTCGCGGGCCTATGACTGGACCTACGACCTGTTCACGCCGGAGGAGCGGGCAAAGGTCGAGCCGAACATGAAGGCGCGGGCGCTCCAGTTCCTGAAGCGTCTGCAGCGCGCGCCGTTCGAGAACAGTCCCTACGACAGCCACGCGGGGCGGCTGCCGGGTTTCCTCGGCGAGTGCGCGCTGTCGTTCATCCACGATTGGCCCGAGGCGCGCGAGTGGCTGGAGTATTCCACGCTCATCTACATGACCGGCTATCCGGCGTGGGGCGGCGACGACGGCGGCTGGCAGGAAGGGCCGAGTTACTGGGGCGCTTACATGAGCTTTGCGACCCACTTCGTCGTCGCGCTGCGGCAGGCGACGGGGATTGACCTGATGCTGAAGCCGTTCTTCCGCAACACGCCGTTCTTCGGGCTATACACGGCGACGCCGTATCACGAGCAGCGGCCGTTCGGCGACGGGTGCGAGGTGTCGCCGAGCGGGCTGGGCCAGATCCTTTACGCGTTCTCGTCGCTGACGCATGACCCGCATCTGCGGTGGTTCGCCGACGAATGCGGCTTCCGGCCCGGCGCGGACCCGTTGAGCGTGGCCACCTACGACCCGTCGCTGAAGGCGCGCTCGCCTCTGGAGCTGCCGCAGGCGCGCGTGTTCCCCGTCGCGGGGCTGGCCTCGATCCACACGGCGCTCGGCGACCGCGAGCGCGACATTGATTTCCTGATGCGCAGCAGCCCCTACGGCAGCGTCAGCCACGGCCACGCCGACCAGAACGCGTTCGTCATCAACGCGTTCGGCCGCAGCCTCGCCATCGCGACCGGTTATTATCCGTGGTATGGCTCGCCGCATCACCACCAGTGGACGCGCGCGACGCGCTCGGTCAACAGCATCCTCGTGGACGGCGAGGGCCAGGTGCAGCGCAAGCCCGAGGCAAAGGGCGCGATCATCGCGTTCGTTTGCGGCGACGGCTACGACTACGCCGAAGGCGAGGCCGGGGAGGCGTATGGCGGAAAACTGAAGCGGTTCCGCCGCCACGTCGTGCATGTGCGGCCGGGCGTGTTCGTGATGTTCGACGACCTCGAAGCAAAAAAGCCCGCGACGTTCCAATGGCTGCTGCACGCCTACGAGAAGATCGCTGTCGAGGAACCGGCGCGCACGCTGCGCGTCCGGCGCGAACCGGCGGCGATGGAGGTGCGTTTCCTGTCGCCGTCGGCGCTGAGTTTCTCGCAGACCGACCGCTACGAGCCGGAGCCGGAACGGGTCAAGAAGGGCGAGATCAAGAATACATGGCACCTGGCGGCTGGCACGACGCAGCCGAGCGCGACGATGCAGTTTGTGACGGTGCTGATGCCTTACCGCATCGGCAACGAAGCGTCGCTGCCGAGGACCGAACTCGTGCGCGGCGACGGCGCCATCGGTGTGAAACTGACAGCGCCCGACGGCACCGAAGACATCGTCGCGTTCCGCACCGGCGACGTGAAGACGGCAACCTGCGCCGGTCTGCGTAGCGATGCCCGCGTGTTCGCCCGCGGCACGAAGAAGGACGGCTCCGTCGCCCGGCGGTTGCTGGTCGAGGGAGGGAAGTTGGAGTAGCGCGAGTGCCATGAATGCGGGACAGGCTTTAGCATCAGGAATCAACGAGAGAACTCGACCAATGAAATCACATCCATTTTTACATTTGCATGTTATGGCTTGGTGCATAGTCATCGCGGTTTCACAAGTTTCCAATGGTCAAGCGGCACAAGTAACGCTCCGAGTGGCCGACGAGGAGGGACATCCAGTGCAGGGGGCTGAGGCTGTGGTTACCTTTGAACAGAAGGGCGATAAGTTTCACACCGTCAAGGGCCCAACTGACAAGACCGGCACTTTTGTAGCCACGTATCGCGACATTGGCTTTATCAGTTATGGAGCATGGGCGGACGGGTATTACGACACTCACGATTTGCAGGACCGCTATAAGGATCGCGGAAAGGGTTGGTGGCGGCCTTGGAATCCAGTGTTAAACGTTGTCTTGAAAAAGACAATCAATCCCGTGCCGATGTATGCCAAGAAGGTTCAGGTAGAGCTTCCGGAACTGGACCGGCCGATTGGATTTGATCTCATAGAGGCGGATTGGTGCGCCCCGCATGGCCGTGGACGGACAACGGATTTCATCTTCACTGGAAAGAAACGGTTTGTCAGTTGGGAGGATTTCGACGCAAGCCTCGAAGTTCGTTTCTTGCAACCCAGCGACGGCATTCAGCCGATTGAAGCGCCTCCGAACGGCGGCAGTGCGTTGCGCTTGCCCCACTTGGCTCCTGCCGACGGGTATTTGGGGTCATACAAGCGGATCCAGGGGAGCAAGCCGGGTGAATCCATGAAAGGGTGGCGTAAAGAGAATCAGAATTTCTTTTTTCGCGTCCGATCCTCAGGACGCGACGGGCAAGTAACACGTGCTTGGTATGGCAAGATACATGGTGATATTGGAATCGATCCGATCAACTCGAAAACGATAACGATAATGTTCAGATACTATCTGAATCCGGATAGCTCGCGGAACGTCGAGTTCGACCTCAAACGAAACCTGTTTAATGACCTCAAGCCACGCGAAGTGGTTTGGCAGCCATAAGATGCGCAACTGGAGTTCAGACTCAACTTAAAGCAGGGGTTCTGACCTTCATCCCTTTTTGTGCCAGTCTTGGCCTGAAGGTATCGAGCCCCGGCCGTTCCTGCACTAGCTGCTTTACAGATTGGCTGCGCGGGATGATGATGCGCGGCGTTCGCGGTGGTTGTTCATTCAGAGAAGGAGTTCCTATGAAGCCCGATGCCCGTCCTCGACTGAACCGTCGCCAGTTTCTTCAACGCGCCGCAACGGCGGTGGCTGCGCCGCTGGTGCTGCCCGGCTCGGTGTTCGGCCTCAACGGCGCGACTGCGCCGAGCAACCGGCTCGCGTTCGGCTGCATCGGCGTGGGCAGCCGCGTGAAGCACATGCTGCCGAACTGGCTGTCGTTCGCCGACCTCAAGTTCATCGCGGTGGCGGACTGCCGCGCGGACCGGCTGGAGCAGGCCAAGCAGATCATGGACACGCACTACGGCGACAAGGATTGCCGGACGTATGCGGATTTCCGGGAGCTGCTGGCGCGGAAGGACATTGATGCGGTGTTGATCGGCACGGGCGACCGATGGCACGCCTCGATGTCCATCTACGCGGCGCGGGCGGGCAAGGACATCTACAGCGAGAAGCCGGTGACGCTGACGATCCGGGAGGGGCGGTTGCTGGTGGATGCCTGCCGCCATCACGGCACGATCTACCAGGCCGGCACGCAGCGGCGCTCGGCGGCGTCGTATCGGTTCGCGCATGACATGGTGCAGCAGGGCAAGATCGGCAAGCTGCACACGGTCGAGATCCAGGTCTGGGAAGACCGGCCCATTCCGCACGACAAGGCCGTGCCGGTGCCGGCGGGCTGGAACTACGACATGTGGCTGGGGCCGGTGCAGTGGCGGCCGTTCGTGCCGGGGCGCATGAACGGCGGGAACTGGAATTATTTCTGGGACACCGGCGCGGGCGCGATCACGGGCATGGGGACGCATTACGCCGACCAGATGCAGTGGACGCTCGGCCGCGACCACACGGGGCCGGTGGAGTTTGAGACGAGCGACGTGGTGTGGCCCGACCCGGTGAAGTTCATGAGCGAGACGCCGGTGACGAGCGTGGCGCGGTGCCGTTATCGCGACGGCATCGTGGGCGTCATGTATCAGAGGAAGAGTTTCACGGAGCGTTACATCCGTTACATCGGCGACGAGGGCTGGGTCCAGGTGGACGACCAGACGGACCAGGTGACCGCGGAGCCGAAATCCATCATGGACCTGTTCAAGACGGGCGGCGCGGGCTGGATCAACGTCGGCGGGCACGTGCAGAACCTGCTCGACTCGATCCGCAGCCGCAGACCCACCATCTGTCACCCCGAAGCCGCCCATCGCGCGCAGACGATCTGCGAGGCGATGAGCATCAGCATGTTGCTGGGC
>JACRKA010000381.1 GCA_016219905.1 Verrucomicrobiota bacterium | reverse complement strand
TTCTAAAGGCGCGGGGGTTTGAACCCGCCGCCGCCACGCCTCCCCCAACGGGTGCGGTTCGGCACGCCCTGGCGGCGGCGGTTCCAAACCGCCGCTCCTTGGTTAGCCAGCGCCATCACGTCCTTCATTATGTGGCATTTGAATCGTGCCGGTTTGGTCTAGCTCTGCTCGTGTCGTTGTGGCTGTTGCCCTCTTTCGCTGTCGCGGCTGATGAATGGAAACTCGACCTCGGTGCGGCAGACTCACCCGTCGCGGCCGGCTGGACGCAGCTTACGGCGGCCGATGCTTACACCTCTCAGCGCGGCTACGGCTGGACTGTCGCGCCGGAGTCGGCGTTTTCGCGCGACCGTTACTGGAACGGCGAGTTGCCGCTGTGGCACGCGCCGATGCGGGAACTGCCGCTTGATCCGCTCACGCGCGACGGCGTCGCGTCGGCGAAGCCGATGGAACTGCGCGTGGATGTGCCGCGCGGCAAATACGTCGTGCGCGTCTGGGTCGGCGATTATCTCGAAGCGGCGAAGGGGCAATATGTCGAGGCGAATGGCCAGCCGCTGGCCGAGCGGGTGACGGCGGGAATCGGCGGGCTGTGGGGCCAGATTTTGCGCGCGGTAATCGTGCCCGTGCGCGGCATCGTCACGGCAGACGACGGACAGATTCGGTTGAGGTTCTACACCAAACAGCCAAAGCAGGCCGCGAAGGTCGTGGCGGTCCAGGTGCGGCCTTGTGAGCCGGGTTGGGTGAGGCTGGACGGGACGAAGCTGCGCTGGGCTGGTCCCGCAAGCCGCGAGGCAGAGACGATCTGTGAACTGCTGAACGCAGGCAAGGCGGACGAAGCGCGGAAGCGAATCGCCGCGATTCAAAGCAGGCCGTTCGAGAAGGCGTGTTTGCTTGAAGCGTTGTCGGGTTCGCTCGCCATCACCGACCCGCGTCAATGCGAGCCGCTTGTCGAGGAAGCCCTGAAGTTGCTCGCGGGAGAAATCCCGAACGTCGCGCCCCACGTCGTCGCGGAGCGCCGTCAGTTGTTGGAGGACTGGCGGACGGCGCTGACTTACTACCGGATGATGCGCTACGCGTGGGCTTACACGCAGACGAAGAGAGATTCGTATCGCCGTTACGAGGAAGCCGCGGCGCTCGCGAACACGATTCAGCCGGACGAGCCGGCCTATTGGCAGGCGCAACTGTTGCGCGCGCGGCTCTACGTCTGGCGCGGCATCGAGGGCAGCCCGCCGTCCACCGAGCAGGCCAAGCCGATCGTGGCCAACCTTTACAAGCATTTCCCGGAACATCGCCTCGTCCGGCTCTACGCGAACCAGCCGGTGCCGTCGTTGCGGCCGCCGCTGCCGAAGCCGCCGGCGGGCGCGCCGGAGTGGGCAGTGCGGCAGCGCGAACTGCTCAAGTCGGTGCTCGACGTGGCGCGGTTCTGGATCAGCGAGCGCCAGACCCCCGAGGGCGAACTCGGCGGCGGCTGGAATGACGACGTGGAAGTGCTGCGACGTTGGGGCGCGGTGGCGCTGGCGCTGGAGGTGCCGTGGCTGAACGCGGCGATCGCGAAGATGGCCGACGGCGTCTGGAACAACAATCCCGACCTCCAGAAATACGGCTACCCGGCCGACCTCGGCGACGTGGAGCATAACGCCGAAGACGTATCGGACACGCAACCGCTGGCGCTGGCGCTGAACTACGGCGAGCCGCGCTTCGTCGAGCGTTGCCTGTGGGCGGTCAACTCGTTCGGCACGCATTGGACGGCGATGTCGCCGCGCGGTTTCCGGCGGTTCAAGTCTTACAACTACGGTGCGGAGAGAATTGATCCCGACCCGAAGGCCGGCTTCGACGTGCCGTTGAACGCGCGCGCCGCCAAGCCGGGTTTGTGGGCGGCGTGGTATGACGGCCATCCGGAGGTGCTGCGGCTCTTTCGCGAGTGGGGCTTGGGTTGGGTCGAGGCCACGGCGCGCACCGATGGCGGCAAGCCCGCAGGCGTCGTTCCGGCGGGTGTGCGCGTCTCGGACGATTCGTTCCCGCCGAAGTGGTATGCGACGCCGGGCTACAGCGCCATCGGCTCGGCGCGCTACACCGAGTTGCTCTACGAGCATCTGCTGGCGATGTGGCTGTTCAGCGGCGACGAAAAGTTCCTGGAGCCGATGCATGGCACGCTGCGATTCGTCATCGAACAACGTCGTGCGGGAGGCGATGGTCAGGCTGGTTCGCCGGTGTGGGCGGCGAAAGAAATCTGGCCGCAAGTGCGCGAGGTGGTCAGCAAGTGGCGACTGATTTCTGGCGACACGCGCTATGATGAGCTGCTGCGCGCCGACGCGATGCCTTACGTGCGTCAGTTGCTCGGCGGCGACGAGAGGCTGTTGCTGGATAATCTCAAACAAACAGCCGAAGGCAACGCGCAACGTTTCGAGATGCTCACAAGCGAGGTGCTCTACACCGACCGCATCTTCATCCGCGGCCACGAGCATCTCTACGCGATGTATGGCAGCGGCATTGGTGACACGTCCGGATGTCCCGGCTGGGCGGTGCGATGGGAGAAGGCCGGCGAGGATTTGGCCGCATGGGTCGTGGAGGCGACAACGGCTAGGTTCCGGGCGCGCGTCTATAGCTTCGCGCGCAACGAGCGCGAGTTCGCGATGCAGCACTGGCGGCTTGCGCCGGGTCGCTACAAGTTGACGCTGCGGCCTGACGCAGCCGACGAGAAGCCGTTGTGGACGCGTGAGGTCGAACTGAAGCATCGTGGCGATAGCGTCCCGATTCGGTTGCCGGCGCGGCGAGCACTGGTGGTAGAGATGATGCAGTTGTCGAAACTGCCGTGGAACCCGACCACGCTGCCCGATCTGGCCGCAGCGCCCGCGCCAAGCTCCGCCGCTGGCGAGCCGGTCGCTTGGGAGATTTTCAACCTCGGCTGCGTCGCGGCGAAGGACGTCACGGTTGAGTTGCGCAGCGACGGGAAGGTTGTCGAGCGTTGCACGCTGGCGCAGGTTTCCGCGACGAGCGGCTATCGCTTGGGCAGTGCAACCGTCCGGTTCCAACATCGCCCGAAGTCCGGAGCGAAGCTCGCGCTGGTTCTCGATCCCGACGACCGGATTCCAGAAATCACCGAACGCAACAACATGATTCAGGCTTCCACAAAGAAAGGCCTCTAATGAACCGGCGCGAGTTTCTGATCACGAGCAGCGCCACGTTGGCCACGCTGCGGCTTCGTGCGCCAGCGGCGGAGAAGAGTGCTGGCGAAATGGGCCGATACCTGACAGTTGTCCGCCGTTTCGCCGACGCGATGATTGAGCGCGGGCGGGACGTGTATGGCCGGGTGCACACAGGGATGTTCATGGGCGTGCTGGACCGCTCGACGCTGGCGCCGCCGGCGAAACTGCCCGGCGCGCCGGGCGGCGTGCGTCAGGGCGACCGCTGCGATTGCTTCGGCTCGAACCTTCAGCATCAGTTCAACTTCCTCCGCTGCCTGGAGATTCTCGGTGAACTCACGGGGAAGCCCCATTACCGGCAGGCGGCGGAGCAGGCAGTGCTGGACACTTTTCGCTACGCGCAATCGGAAGCGACGGGATTGATCGGCTGGGGCGAGCATCTTTACTGGGATGCGCGCGAGGACAAAGTCTCTTCGATAAGTCCGGAGCACAAGCTGATCCACGAGACGAAGCGCAGTTTTCCCTACTGGGACCTGCTGTGGGCGCGGAACCCGGAGGCCGCGAAACGCTTTGCGCTCGGACTGTGGGAGCATCAGATCCACAACCAGAAGACGGGCGATTTCAGCCGGCACGCTTACTGGGACCGCCACGGCCCCGGCGCCAAATACTCTTTCCCGAAGGAAGGCAGTTACATGCTCGACGTGTGGTCGCGGGCATACACCGACACGTCCGACCCGGTCTATCTGAAGGCGATTGATGTGTTGTCGCGGCGGTATCTGGGCAAGGTCAACAAGCGCGGCCTGATCGAGCACAGCGAGTATGATCCGCAGCGCTGCATCCCCATCGAGATGATGTATCTGGCGATTCACGGCCACGAGTCGGCCAATCGCCTGCCGCGCGGCGAGGTGCGCGAACGGCTCGAACGCTTGTGCGCGGAGATTGACCGCGGTTTCCAAGGGCTGGCGCACGAGCCGAAGGGCCGGGGCTTCATCCGCACTTGCTTCACCGATAGCGGCGAGGTGCAAGTGTGGCGAAAGGAACAAAAGAACAGTCCCGGTGGTTACACGCCGCCGTGGGAGTCGGGCTACGGGTTGCGAATCTCGGCGGAGTTCGGCGTGAAAAGTTATGACCGTTATCAGCAACTACCCGATGGAGAGGTCAGGCAGAAATACCGCCGCTTCATTCTGGAAACGGCCGATGCCTATGAGAACCACGAGCCACCGGAGGGGGTGGACTTGTGGCCAAGGGATTTCGGCTACGTTATCTACGGCCAGTTGGCGGCCTTTCACATCAGTGGCGACGCGAAGTGCCTTGACCGGGCGCGGCATTTCGCGGACAAGGCTGTTGCTTTGTTCTTCGACGGCAAGAGTCCGCTGCCCCGGGCCAGCGTGAAGTCACGGCACTACGAGTCGGTCACGATGGGTGATGTGTTGCTCTACGCGTTAGTCCGCCTCGATCTCATCTTGCGCAAGAAGCCGGTGTCGGTTCCTGATGTGATCATTGATTAGGTTGATCGTAGGCCAGACACTCTTGTCTGGCTGGCCACTACTAAACCGATGGCCAGACAGGAGTGTCTGGCCTACGATCGGAGTCCGATATGAATGAGAGTCTGACACGACGAGAGTTCCTCAGCAGAAGCTCAATAGCGATGACTGCGATGCTGGCGGGCCGCGCGTTGGCCGTGGAGAAAAATGCTGCTGACGCAAGCCGCTACCTCGACATCGTGCGCCGCTACGCCGACGCGATGATCGAGCACGGGCGCGATGTTTACGGCGCGGTGCAATCGCCGTTGTTCGCCGTCACGCTCGACCGCAAGACGCTCCGGCTGCCGGAGAAAAAGCCGGGCGGCATCAGCGGCATTCGCGAGGGCGACCGCACGCTCACCGGCGCGAACCCGATGCTCGACTTAAACTTTCACCAGACGCTTTACGCGCTGACGAAGGCGACCGGTGAGAAGCGATACGCCGCCGAGGCCGACGCAGCGTTGAAGTGGTTCTTCGGGCATTGCCAGAGTTCGAAGGGGTTGATGGCGTGGGGCGAGCATCAAGGCTGGGATTTTGTGAAGGATGCGCCCAGCGCGCCCACGGCGCCGCACGAGTTTTACCGTCCCTGGGTTTTGTGGGACCGTTGCTTCAAACTCGCGCCGGGGCCGTGCCATCGCTTCGCCACGGGGCTGTGGAACCACCAGATCAGCGATCACAAGACCGGCGCGTTCTCGCGGCACGCGATGGACATCTGGGACAAGGACAAGGTGAGCGCGCGCAAAGGCTACGAGTTCCCGCGGCACGGCGGCTTTTACATCGCGACATGGGCGGAGGCTTACGAGCGGACGCGCGACAAGGAGATGCTCAAAGCCATCGAATGCTTGGTGGATTCATTCCAAGCTCACCGTAACAAGACGACTGGCATCATTCCCGCCGAGAGCAGCACGCCGGAACTGGTCTGGCCGCAGAGCAACCTCTCGCTGGCCATTGACCTGCACGACGGCGCGAAAAAGGTGCCCGCGCCGCTCGCCAAAAAGATGCGCGCGTGCGCGGAGCGGATTGACGGCACGTTCATGGCGATCAAGCACGACATGGGGCCGGACGGTCGGGGTTTCCTCAAGGCCGTGCGCGCTTCGACGTTGGAGCCAACGGACACCTACACCGCGCGCGGCATCAACAATCCGGGCAAGAAGGACTCATGGACGCACACGTGGGAGACCGGCTACGGCGAGTCCACCGATGCCCAGGCGGCGATGCTTTGTCTCTCGCGCTGGCAGCAGGTCAGACGCGACGGCTGCAAGAAACTCTTCCTCGCCGCGGCCGGCCGTTATCTGCGGAGCGATCCCGACTTGACCATCACGCTCTATCCCGGCGCGCTGGCCGACGCCATCGCCGTCGTGGTCGGCGCATATCGGCTCACGCGCGACAAGAAGTATCTCGACCGTGCTGGGGCGTTCGCGAAGACGGCGCTCGAGGTGTTTTTCAAGGATGATTCGCCGCTGCCGCGGGCCAGTTCCAAGCACGACCACTACGAGGCCATCACCCGCGGCGACACGCTGGCGATGGTGTTGCTCGACCTCTGGGCGGCGCGCGCCCGGCCAGCGCTTGACCTTGGGTTGAAGTGGACGGACCGATGAATCCAGGCGTTCTCCCGGCAACCCTGACCTCGCGGTCGTGGCGCCCGCTGGGGTGGCCGCCGACCGGCAAGGGCAGCGTTGCGGAAAAACGCGGCGCGGCCGGAGCCGGGGCGATGGGCAAGAAGTGACCGAGACGGTGAAATCCGCCTTTTGCAAAGTTTCAGCCCTTCGTGGATAAATAAAGGTGTTGTAGCGGCGCCGAGTTGCGTGGAAACCCATCATGTCCGCCGACGCGCCGTCGGTTGACAAACAAGAACACCGAACACAGAAGATTGACCTCACTGACAAGCGGGCAACACTTATGAGCCGGAACATCACTTGCTGGGTGGCTGCCGCTGTGGTCGCGGCGTGGTGTGGATCTGCAACCCATGCGCTCGATCCGGCGAACGTGGACATCCAGATGCCGGAGTTCCCGGCTTTCGACAGGCAGACGCCAGCGGAGCAATACCAAGCCCTGATCCGGGAGCATGAGTCGGCGCTGGCGCGTTTCGAGTCAGCCATTCACCGGGCGTGGACCGAAACCGAAAACCAGCGGCTCTGCCAGAACTACTGGAAACGGCTCCAAACACTGGCGCGTCGTTTCATTGAGTTGGCGCAGGAGAACCCGAAGGACCCCGTCACGGTGGACGCGCTGACGTGGGTGGCGACGCGCGTGCCGTCAGCCGCCGGCTCCGGCGGCGCCATCGAGATTCTTGTGCGGCACCACAGCCAGAGCGTGAAGTTCAACTTCATCTGTCAGCAACTGACCCAGGCCGATTCGCCGGTTGCCGACAGGCTCCTGCGCTCCGCCGACGCGCAGAGGTAACGCCCATCCGCGTGGGCGCGGTTTGACACAATCCCCGCCGTTGCACGCCAGATACCCTCGGGGGGGGCGGCGCGCACCAAGAGAGGGCATCCGGCGAGTGGGCGCGGGGGTTGCAATTCCGCCGCTGCAACGGTATAAGTTTGCCGCGATCATGAAGCTACGCAGCCTCCAAATCGGTGCAGTTGCTGCACTGTGTTTCCTGCTCGCCTCCGCACTCCCAGCCGCCGACAGGACGAAGGGTGGTTTCGAGACCGGCAGCACGGCCCCGGAAATATCGGGCAAGGACCTTGACGGGAAACCGATGAAACTCAGCGAGTTTCGCGGCAAGGTCGTGGTGCTCGATTTCTGGGGTTTCTGGTGACCCCCGTGCCGGGCGATGTTCCCGCACGAGCGGTCGCTCGTGAAACGACTCGAAGGCAAACCGTTCGTCTTGCTCGGCATGAACAGCGACCAAGACCGCCACGAAACCCGCCGCCGCTGCAAAGCGGAAGGCATCACGTGGCGTTCGTGGTTTGACGGTGGCACGGGCGGCCCGATCGCCAAGCAGTATGGCGTCCGGAGCTGGCCCACCATCTACGTCCTCGATGCCAACGGCGTCATCCGTTACAAGAACGTCCGTGGCGAGGCGATGGACCAGGCCGTGGACACGCTGTTGGCCCAAATGAGCGGTGGCAAGGCAGGCAAGTAGCCCGCAACGGTGAACAACCCGTGTGATGACGCGCCTCATCAGAGGCGCGGGCGCGTTTATTTCCCGAATACGCTGCTACGGGCGCTGATCGCGCCGGCGGCGCTTCAGACGCAAACCCGCCAGGGATTTCTCCAGCGAAGCCTCGACGGTGGCCTCTTCCTGCGCGCCCATCTTCTGGGCGAGCGTCTCGGCGGCGCGCTTGCGGGCCTCCTCCGCGGCCGCTTTGTCCAACTCGTCGGCGCGCACGGCGGTGGGGGTCATGATCAGAACCTTGTCCGCGTTGATCTTCGCGAAGCCGGAGCCGACGGCGATCCGGGTTTCCTTCTTGTCCTTGGTGATGCGGATTTCGCCGGGCTGAAGCGAGGTCACCAGCGGCTCGTGGCCGCGCAGGACGCCTAGCTCGCCCATCATGCCGGGCAACACGACCATCTCGACGTCGTCGGCGAAGGTCTTGCCTTCAGGGGTCAGGATTTCGAGGTGAATCGTCTTCGGCATGGTCGAACAACGGATTCCTTAACAGCGAAGACGGGATGGCGTGAAGCTCATCCGTGCTTCAAATCACGGCGTCTGCGCGAGCGACGCGAGGATTTCAGCGCGGGCCGTCTCGGCGCGCTTGCGAGCCTCGGCGACGGCGGCCGGGTCGGCCTGATCGGCGCGCACCGCGCTGTCGGCCAGGATGTTGGCGTAATGGCCGGTGACCTCGGCGTAGCCGGAGCCGATGATGATCTCGATCTCCTTGCCATTCTTGCTGATCACGAGGCTGCCGGGAAGCACCGTCGTGGAGATCGGCTCGTGGCCGGGCAGGATGCCCATCTCGCCGTCGCCGCCCGTCAGGACGATGCCGTCCACTTCATCGGAGAACGCGCGTCCTTCCGGCGTGACGAGGTCGAGTTTGAAGTTGGAGGCCATACGATCCGCAATTACTCTTTGATCTCCTCGATGCCGCCCTTCATGTAGAAGTTGCCCTCGGGCACATCGTCGTGCTTGCCGTCGAGGATCTCCTTGAAGCCGCGCACCGTCTCCTGAATCGGCACCTGCTTGCCCGAACGGCCGGTGAAGACCTCGGCCACGCTGAACGGCTGGCTCAGGAACCGTTGGATCTTGCGCGCGCGGAAGACGGTCGTCTTGTCGTCAGGCGAAAGCTCGTCCATGCCGAGGATCGCGATGATGTCCTGCAGGTCCTTGTAACGCTGGAGCACGCGCTGGACGCCGCGCGCGACGGCGTAGTGGTCCTCGCCAACGATCTCCGGCGTCAGCGCGCGGCTGGTCGAGGAGAGCGAGTCCACGGCGGGATAGATGCCCAGCTCGGCGATGGAACGCTCCAGCACGATCGTCGCGTCGAG
>JACRKA010000375.1 GCA_016219905.1 Verrucomicrobiota bacterium | reverse complement strand
CTGATTCGTGACGTTGTTCCAAGTTGGCGTAGCTACAACGCCTCGACTCAGTGTTTTGAAAGCTGTTCATCTCTGACCCTTCTCGTTCTCAACCACGATGGCACGTTCTTAGATCCAATTTCTCGAGTGGCTGTGTAATTGAAGCGGCTGGCATCGGTCAAGCCCGTTTGTGCAGTCCGGCCGGCGTCCGGCATCTCCGATGCAGAAACCGCGCCGGGGCCGAACAAAATCATTCCTTTCGGCGCGGCGGCGGGTAAAATCCCGTCCTGCAATGATCACCACGCGCACATTCGCCGAGTCTTGGCCGATCCACCTCGTGTTGTTGGTGGTGGCGGCGCTGTTGTGGTGGTGGCATCCGGCGGCGGGCGTGGTGGGGGTGCTGCTGGTGGCGTTCAATATCAACTTCTTCCGCGACCCGGAGCGGCGGATTCCAAGCGACGCGCGGGCGATCGTGTCGCCGGCGGACGGCAAGGTGGCGGAGGTGCGGCCGGCGCGGGAGGGGAAGTTCATCGACGGGGAGGCGGTGATGGTGGGGATTTTCCTGAACGTGTTCGACGTGCACGTGAACCGCGCGCCGATCGGCGGCGAGATCAGGCTGTCGGAGCACGTGCCGGGCAAGTTCCTGAACGCGTTGCGGCCGGAGTCGGCGCTGGAGAACGAGCACCAGATTCTCGGCTTGCAGGACGGGGAGTTTCGCGTCACGGTGAGGCTCATCGCGGGCGTGATCGCGCGGCGGATTTGCCTCTGGAGCCGCGCGGGCGACCGCGTCGAGAAAGGGCAGCGCATCGGCATGATCCGTTACGGGTCGCGGGCGGAGGTTTACCTGCCGGCGGGCTGCGAGGTGGCGGTGAAGGTCGGCGACCATGTGAAAGGAGGGGCCAGCATCCTTGGCTACCGAAAATAACAAACCGGCGGTGAACGGCGACGAGACGGGCGTCGGCAAGGTGTATGTGCTGCCGAACCTGTTCACGGCGGGCAACCTGCTGTGCGGGTTTTTCGCGCTGACGTGGATTTTCCAATACGAGATCCGCGACCACGACCTGAAGATGGTGGAGCGGGCGCTGTGGCTGATCCTCGGGGCGTTCGCGTGCGATTTTCTCGACGGGCGGGTGGCGCGGTTCGGCGGCAAGGAGTCGGCGTTCGGGCGGGAGTTTGATTCGCTGGCGGACCTGGTTAGCTTCGGGGTGGCTCCGGCGTTCCTGGTGTATCGGATCGTGCTGCAGGAGTTCCCACGGACGGGCTGGATGGTGGCGGCGGTGTATCTGGCGTGCGGGGCGCTGCGGCTGGCGCGGTTCAACATCCTGGCGATGCGTGGCGCGTCGTCGAAGGAGTTCGTGGGGCTGCCGATCCCGGCGGCGGCGGCGATGGTGGTGAGCGTGACGTTGTTCATGATGTGGCTGCAGAAGCAGGGGATCATCACGCCGGTGGGGACGCCGGAGCATCCGCTGGGGCCGTGGCGCTACGGGCTGCCGGCGCTGCTGCTGGTGTTGAGCGGGCTGATGGTGAGCACGGTGAAGTATCCGACGTTCAAGAAGCTGGACTGGACGCTGCGGGAGTCG
Source organism: Verrucomicrobiota bacterium (assembly GCA_016219905.1). Classification (GTDB taxonomy): domain Bacteria; phylum Verrucomicrobiota; class Verrucomicrobiia; order CAIQCK01; family CAIQCK01; genus JACRKA01. Next base: position 18,148 of record JACRKA010000375.1, on the reverse strand, counting down.
CTGGCGGCGCTGGTCGGCACGCTGGTGGTGGGGTTCTTCGCGCTGCAATGGCCGGAGGTGACGCTGTCGGCGTTGTTCGTGCTCTACCTGATCTACGGACTGGTGCGGCCCTGGGTCTCGAAGCGGTTCCGCCGCGAGATCGAGATCGGTGACGAAGACGAAGACGAGAAAGCGTGAACGGAACGCCCGATTTCCTGACGCCCGCGATCGCCGGCCTGGTCAGCGGCTTCCTGATGTCCATCCCGGTGGGGCCGGTGAACATCACCGTCATCAACGAGGCGCTCAACCGCGGTTTTCTGCGGCCGTTCCTCATGGGCGTGGGCGCGGTGACGGCGGAGGCGATCTACTGCGCGCTGGCGTTGACGGGGTTCCAGTCGGTGCTGGACTGGCCCTACGTGCGCTCGACGATGGTGCTGGTCAGTTTCCTGGTGGTGACGGTGCTTGGGTTCCGGTATCTGGCGGCGCGGAGCGAGCCGGGCGACCGGGCGTCGGCCTTTGTGGAATTTGAACTGGAGGAGAAGCTGCACCTGCACCGCGGGTATTTCGTGGGGATGGGCATGACGCTGGGCAATCCGTTCATCCTGCTGGTGTGGGGAACGCTGGCGGCGTTCCTGTTCGAACACGGGCTGGTGCGCGAGGGCGCGCTGAACCAGCTCGCGTTTGTGGGCGGCATGGCGGGCGGCGGCACGCTGTGGTTCTTTGCGCTGGCGCAGCTCACGTCGCGCAAGCACCGCAAGGTTTCGCCGGGCGCGCTGCGCATCCTGACGCGCATCTCCGGCGTCGGCCTGCTGGTGGTCGGCGCGCTGCTGGGTGCGAAGCTGGTGCAGGCGATGGCGGGGGCGGAGTTATTGAAGCACTTCCGGTAGCGTGACGCGGAACCATCACCCGTTACTCGAAGACCCAATCGAATCCATGCCCGGTTTGCCGACAATCTCAGTGATCATCCCCGTGAAAGGGGGTGGCGACGTGTTCCGGCAATGCCTGGCGAGCCTGGCGCAAATGGAACCTCGGCCGGCGGAGGTCTTCGTGGTGGCCGACGGCCCGTCGGACGGCTCGGCGGAACTGGCCGAGGAAGCGGGCGCGAAGGTCCTGAGGCTGCCGGCGTGCGGCGGGCCTGCCCACGCGCGGAATGTGGGCGCGCAAGAGGCACGGGGGGAGATTCTCCTGTTTCTGGATGCCGACGTGACCGCGCCGCCGGGCCTGGTGGGGCGCGTGGCGGAAATCTTCGCCAAGCAGCCGGAACTGGCCGCGGTGATCGGTTCGTATGACGATGCGCCGGGGGCGCCGAACTTCCTGTCGCAATACAAGAACCTGCTGCATCACTACGTGCACCAGACGTCGCACGAGGAGGCCTCGACGTTCTGGACCGGTTGCGGCGCGATCCGGCGCGAGGTGTTGCTGGAGCTTGGCGGGTTTGACGAAAGCTATCGCGTGCCATCGGTGGAGGACATCGAGTTTGGTTACCAGCTGATACGAGCGGGACACCGCGTCCGGCTGGTGAAGGACTTGCAGGTCAAGCATCTGAAGCACTGGGGGATTTTGTCCTTGATCCACACCGACTTCGCCCGGCGGGCGCTGCCGTGGACGCGGCTGATCCTGCGCACCCACCGGCTGCCGAACGACCTGAACGTGCGCGTGTCGGGCCGGGCGAGCGTGGCACTGGCCGGCTCGATGGCGGCTTCGCTGTTGTTGGCGCCGGCGAGGCCCGCGTTTCTCGGCCTTGCAGCCGGGTGCGGGCTTGCGCTGCTGGCCATCAACCTGCCGGTGTATCGTTTCTTCGCCCGCAAACGCGGCCTGTTGTTCGCCATCGCTGCGGTGCCGTGGCACTGGCTCTATTTCTTCTACAGCGGCCTGGCGTTCGCACTCGGCTTCGTCCAACACGTGCTCGGCGGCCACGCGCCCGTTGAGACTCCCGCCGGCAAACGCTAGACTGGCACCAGCCAACGCACATGGCGGAGACCACCACCCTCATCATCGGCGCCGGGCCGGCGGGCCTGACGGCCGCGCTTGAACTGGTCCGGCGCGGCGCCCGCGTCACGGTCCTCGAGAAGCTGGACAAGGTCGGCGGCCTGGCGCGCACCGAGTTCTACAAGGGCTACCGCTTCGACATCGGGGGCCATCGGTTCTACACGAAGGTGGGCGAGGTGGAGGCGCTCTGGAGGCAGATGCTCGGCGCCGACTTCCGCCGGACACGGCGGCTGTCGCGCATCTACTATCGGCACCACTTTTTCAACTACCCGCTGGAGCCGCTCGACGCGCTGATGAAGCTCGGCCTGTGGGAGAGCCTCCGGATCGGCCTGAGCTACCTCAAGGCCAAGCTGACACCCCACCGGCCTGATGAGACGTTCGAGCAATGGGTGACCCACCGTTTCGGCGCGCGGCTCTACGAGACGTTTTTCAAATCCTACACCGAGAAGGTCTGGGGCATCCCGTGCCACAAAATCCGGGCGGACTGGGCGGCGCAACGCATCAAGGGGCTGTCGCTGCGCACGGCGGTCGTCAACGCCGTCTTCGGCACCAACAACACAAAGTCGCTGATCCAGGAATTCGATTACCCGCCGCTCGGGCCGGGCATGATGTGGGAGCGGTTCCAGCAAACCATCGAGGCTGCCGGCAGCGAGGTGCGGTTGCGGACAGAAACGGTGAAGCTGGCGCATGACGGACGTCGCGTCACGCGGCTGACCACCCGGCGGGAGGGTGAAGCAACGGAGATGGCCGCCGACCATTTCATTTCGACGATGCCGCTGCCGGAACTGATCGCCGCGCTCGACCCGCCGCCGCCGGCACACGTCCTTGCGGCGGCGCGCGGGCTGAAACACCGCGATTTCATCCTCGTGGGCCTCATCGTCAACCGCGCGGAGTTGTTTCCCGACAACTGGCTCTATGTCCACAGCCCCGACGTCACGGTGGGCCGCATCCAGAACTTCAAGAACTGGAGCGCGGCGATGGTGCCCGACCCGAGGAAGACGAGCCTGGGCATGGAATACTTCTGCACGCGCGGCGACGCGCTGTGGGGCCGGACGGATGCGGAACTGGTGGCGCTGGCCAAAGCCGACCTCGCGCGGCTGGGGCTGGCGGAGCCGGACGAAGTGGAGGACGGCGCCGTCATCCGGCAGCTCGACGCCTATCCGGTTTACGATGCCGATTATCACCGGCATCTGGAGACGCTGCGCGATTACCTGCTGGGGTTTGAGAACTTGCAGACCATCGGCCGCAGCGGGCTGCACCGCTACAACAACCAGGACCACTCGATGCTGACGGGGATGCTGGCCGCGCGCAACATCGCCGGCGGGCGGCACGACGTGTGGAGCGTGAACACGGAACGGTCCTACTACGAGGAATTCTCCGCCAAGGACGGCGCCCGCGGCCCCCAGCCATGACGCGGCAGCCCCCCATGCTCCCGGCCGGCATCCGATCCCGCCTGGCGCGCCTGTGGCAGCTCGGCCAGACGCCCGTCACACGGGGCGCGCTGTTGCCTGCCGTGCTGGTCTTCATCCTTGTGTTCACGGCGCACTTCGGAAGCCACGTGATGCAGTGCACCGATTCGCTGTGGACCACCTATCTGGCCATGAGCATGATCCGGGACGGCGACGCCAACCTGGACGAATACGCGCATCTGCAACTGCCGGCGGGCGACCACCGCGTGTTCATGCGGGACGGCCATCTGCGGTCGGTGTATTCGTTGGGGACGCCGTTGCTCTGCGTGCCGTTCGTGTTCGCGCTGGACAAGCTGCTGCTGCCGCTGGCGGATTTCGACCTGCAGCTTCACTTGCGATCGCTGCCGCCCACTCCTCAATGGTTCCTGCCACCAATGGAAGTTTTCATCGCGTCTTGCCTCATCGCGCTGGCCGGCGTCTTCATCTGCCTGATGGGCCGGCGGTCGCTCGACAGCCCCCGGGCGCTGCTGCTGGTGTTCCTCTTCGCCTTCTGCACGGCCGCCCGGTCCACCGGCAGCCGGGCGCTGTGGTCGCACGGCCCTTCAATGCTCGCCCTCTCAGCCGCGCTCTACGTCCTGGTGCTCGCGCAACGCCGGCCTGCGCTGGCGCCTTGGATCTGCATCCCGCTGCTGATGGCGTGCGCCATCCGCCCGACGAACTTTGTTCACGCCGCGATTCTCTTCGTCGCGGGGGCCATCCAGAGCCGGCGCATGCTCGGCCGTTATCTGCTCATCGTGGCGGGCGTGTTCATGGTCGCGGCGGTCTGCTGGCCCGTCTTGTTCGAGGCGCCGCATTACGGCACGCCCACAACCTTCCAACAAGGCGCGGTGACGACACGGATCCGATGGGAAGTCTTCGCGGGCCACCTGCTCAGCCCGAACCGGGGGCTGTTGGTGTTCACGCCGGTGTTTCTGTTCGCGGCCTACGGCATCGTCCGGAAACTGAAAGCGGGGAGCTGGTCTTCGACGGACAGCCTGGTGTTGCTGGCCATCCTCGCCCACTGGGTGGTCATCTCGCAGGCCAGGTTCGGCTGGACCGGCGGGCATTGTTTTGGCTCCAGATATTTTTCGGACATCACGCCGTTCTTCGTTTACTTCCTGATTCCAGCGGTCGCGGACCTGCCCGACGCGCGCCGGTCGCCGTCGGTCGCGCTGACGCTGGCGTTTTGGCTCTGCGTCGCCACGAGCTTCGCGATCCACCGCCAGGGAGCCACCCGTTGGGCCACATGGGAGTGGAACTACCTGCCTGCGGAGGGCGACCATCGCGTCCGCGTGTGGGACTGGAAAGACCTCCAGTTCCTGCGATAGACTGCCGCGCCGTCATCAGAAGACTGTCAGCCTATGAAATGTGTCGTCACCGGCGGAGCCGGCTACATCGGAACCTGCCTCGTCATGAAACTGCTCGACCGCGGCCACGACGTGGCTGTCCTCGACCTGCGGAAGCCGGCAGCGGATGTCGAGTGGCTCCGCGCGGACATCCGCGACCCCGACAGCCTCCGGTTCAAAGGATATGACGCCGTGTTTCATCTGGCGGCGCTCGCCGACGCGCGCCGGTCCGCCGACGATCCTCGGTTCTGCCATGAGACCAACGTCCTCGGCACGCTCAACGTCGTGCGCGCCATGCGGCGCGACGGCGTCGGGCGCATCCTCCTGGCCTCCAGCGCGTGGGTGGCCGCCGCGCAGGCCGGGGACGCGGTCGAGGAGCACGGCCTGTTCGATCTGGGCAGCATCAACACCACCTACGGCGCCAGCAAGCTGATCCAGGAGATTGTCTGTTACTCGCACCGGGCGGAAACCGGCGGGCCTGACTGCACCATCTTCCGTTATGGCACCTCCTACGGCGAGGGCATGTGGAACGGCCTCGTCGTCCGCGCGTTCATGGCGAGCGCGGAAAGCCGCGGCGTCGTCACCGTCATGGGCGACGGCACGCAGTATCGCGAGTTCCTCTACCTCGGCGACATGTGCGACGCGCAGATCCTGGCCCTCGGCGAGGTCGCCCGGAACAAGGTCTATAACCTCGTGGGCGACCGCCCGATCACGGTGGAAGAACTGGCCCGCGAGGTCGTGAAACATTTCCCCGCGAAGATCGAACACGTCCCGCAGCAGCGCCCGGAGCCGCCCCCCAAGCGGATTCTCAACGACCTTGCGAAACGTGAGTTGGGCTGGACGCCGCGGACGACGCTGGCCGACGGCATCGCCAAGTGCGCCGCGTGGTGGCGGTCGCTGTCGCCGGCCGGGAAACAGGCGCCCTACTGGATTTGAAACAGCCCCGCTATCCACTCGTCGCGGGCGGCGTCCACTGGAAATCCATGACGACTGGCCGCAGCGCATTGCCCATGTCCACGCACGGGCCGCGTTGCGCGCGATAGCCGCCGCACACTTCGGCGACCACCTTCGGGATGTCGCGCGGGTCTTCGAACCGGTGCTCCATCGCGATCGTGAGCCGCGGATGAAACCGCCGCAGCGTCTCCGCCGCGCCCCGCAGCGCCTCACGCTCCGCGCCTTCGACATCCATCTTGATGTAATCCACCCGCTGCAAGGCCAGCTCGCGCACGATGGCATCCAAGGTCGTCACCGGCACCTTCGGGCCTTGCCGGCTGCCGCGATAGCTCAGCGCGACACTGTCCGCCGCGGAGTTCTCCGGCTGCATCCGCAGCGGCAGCGCGTCCTCCTTGTCCCAGACGCCCTTGGGCACAATCGTGACCCGTCCGGCTTGCAGCTCGGCGGCAAGGTTGCGGCGGAGGCATTCCAGGTTCCGCGGCGATAACTCGATGGCGACCACATGCGCCGCGCCTTTCGCCAGCGCATGAAGCGTGTAAAGCCCGATGCTTGCCCCGCAGTCCAGCACCACATCGCCCGGCCGCACGCCGCCGCCCGCGGCCTCGTAAACATCCAGCTGTTGATCGGCGAGCATCCCCGGCAGAATCCGGCTGCCCCGCGCCAGCCAGTAGCGTTCGCCCGCGATCTCCCATCGCACAACCTCGCCGTCCTCCTCAACGATGCGCGCCGACCGCGCCAGATCAGCCCGCAGCTTCAGGCGTTTCGCCCAATACCGCGGCGCGGTACACACGTCGCTCAACTGGCAGTGATTGCGTCCAAACAGGATGAGCAGGACAATGCGAAACGGGTGAACGAACCATGCGACGGCCGCGAGCGTGGTCAGAACCAGCAAGGCCGCGATGGCAAGGATGCTTGCTTCCGAGTTCATCGCCGCATTGCGGGCGTGATGATGCGTGGCGCGTCGGCGAGTTTCACCGGCTGGCCGCTCGAAGCTGACCTTGCCGCGGCCAGCACGACCTCCAGACTGCGCCGGCCGTCTTCGAGTGTGCACTCCACGCCGGCGCCATTACGGATCACGTCCTTGAAATGCAGCCACTCCGCGCGGTAGGAGCCAAAATAATCGCCGCCCTTGCGCATCCCGGCCGCGCCGCCGGGAAGTTCAGCGAGAAAGTTCTTGAGAACATTCCAGCGCGGCCCGATCTGGCCCGGCGCGGAGCCGGCGGGATGAAACTCGAATCCCTCGAACCGCTGGCAGCCCATCCGCAGCCGGCCCGCTGTGCCGGAAATCTCCACCTCGATCTCGTGCGGTGTCCGCTCCGAGCACAGGCCCGACGCGAGCATCCCGTTCTTCATGCGCGCCGTCACCGCCAGCGTCTCGTCATCGCGCGTGCCGTTCGAGGTGGTCGCATAGATTTCCTCGACCTCGCTACCGAGCAGCAACCGCCACAGGTCGAAGCAATGCACCGCGATCTCCACCAGCACGCCGCCGCCGTCCTCGCGTCGAAACCGCCACGGAGGATTATCGCGGCCGATGCGCGGGCTGTTCCAGAGTGTTCGGATGGATTCCACCTCACCCAGCCCGCCCCGCTGGATAAAGACGCGGGCTTTGCGGATCAGGCGATGCCAGCGCATGTGATGGCCGATCATGACTTTGCCCGGCGACTTCGCGGCGGCGTCGCGCAACGAGTCGGCTTCGTCGAGCGACAGGCAGAGGGGCTTCTCGATGAGCACATGCTTGCCCGCCGCGAGCGCAGCCAGCGCCACCGTCGTGTGCGCGCGCACAGGCACGCAGACGGCAACCACGTCGAGACCGGGATGTTTCAGCAGGGCTTCGGCATCTCGATAACGATGGGAAACGCGGAACGGGTCGGCGACAGCTCGAAGGCGGCCTTCATCGAGGTCAGCCAGCGCGACGACCTCCAGCCCCGGCGCGTCCCGCAACACAACCAGATGTTTGAACTGCGTCACCTCGCCGCAGCCGACCAGACCGACCTTCAGGGTGTCGCCGCGCGTCGTCATGTCGGCGGCGCCTGTTTGGGGCTGATCCGTTCCGCGACGAAACCGGCCGTGTTCGCGACCTGCGAGACCACCAGCAACGCGACGACCCACACGGCGCGCGGCCCTTGGACCTCGCCGAACGCCGCGAACGGCAGCTTCAGGTAGAACGAGAGCCGTTCGAGACGCAGGCCGGTGTTGTGGCGTTGCGCGGCGGTCTTATGAAAGCGATACGCGCCGCGGCCGTAGTTGTAGTGTTGCCGCCAGAACCGCGCGAACGTCAGGTCGTGGAGGTGATGCACGATCGCGTCGGCCACGTAAATCATCGGGTAGCCGTGCGCGAGCCAGCGGTCGCACAGGTCGCGGTCCTCGCCGCACATCGGCCACGTCGTGTCCAGGCCGCCGATCTTGAGATACAGATTGCGCGGCATCGCCATGTTGTTGTTCGCGAAGAACCGCGCGTGTTTCGGGTCGGTGTTCATGTGCGCGTAGAGATAACCGATGAGCGCCTGCGTGGCCGCCGCGTAGGAGTTCTCCGGCAGGCCGTTCAGCGTGCGCCCGCCGGCCGCCGAGTCCGGCACGGAAACCAACGACGCCTCCAGTTTCCGCAGCCAGTCCGTCGCCGGCAGGCAATCGTCGTCGGTGAATGCCAGGAACCTGCCGCGCGCCGCCTCGGCTCCTGCCTGCCGTCCCTTGGCCACGCCGCCGTGGTTCTGGCGCAGGCACGTGACGTTCAGCCGGTCCGCAAAACGGTCGGCCACCGCCTTCAACGGCGGCTCGCTGCCGTCGTCCACCAGCACCACCTCGAATCGCTCGCGAGGATACTCCATCTGCGCCAACCGCTCCAAGAACCCGGCCAAACGTTGCGGCCGGTTGTAGGTCGGCACGATGATGGAGAAGACAATAGGCTCGTCGGGCATATCGCGCGGAATCACTCCTTTAGAACATCATATAGCGGTGCAGCGGAATCGGGGTCAAGAACGCAAACCACAGGAAACAGCGCGAGACCGAGCCTTCGTGGCGGTCTCCGGTTGGACTTCCTACAGTTTGCGGGCGTTGACGCCGACAAAATGCCCCGTCAGGAACCGGGTCGGCCACTTCGACAGGCGCTCGAACCACATCAACGCGCGCAGAAACCGCGCGTGGCCTTCCGCGCTGGCACGCCGCTGGACCACGCGCGCCATCGCCACGGCGGCCACCCGCGGGCAGTGCATCAACGCAACCGACTCCAGCACTTCGAACCCCGCCTCGCCCAGCAGCCGCTTCAGCCGCCGCGGCCCGCAGGTTGCGCCGACGTAGTAAGGCACCAAGCCCAGCCAGTGCAGCAGGCCGAACGGCAGCGCGTTGCGCAACGCAACCAGCGGGTTGGCCGGGTTGTCCATCGTCAGCAGCAATCGCCCTCCCTGCCGCAGCACGCGATGCGTCTCCCGCAAGCTGGCCGCCAGGTCCTGCAGCGCCCCGAAGTGATCCAGCGTCGAGTTCGACACCACCACGACAAACGCGCCATCCGAAAACGGCAGACGCCGGACATCTCCCCCCACCGCCAACAGCCCCGGACAGCGGTCCTGCGCCGCCTCCAAGAAAGGAAACGCCACGTCCACCACGGCCACGCGCCTGGCCTTCTTTGCCAGCAGCGAAAACAATCCCCGGCCCAGCGCCTCGTCGAACGAATCGGTTTTCAACAACGACCCGGCCGTCTCGCCGTCCAGCCAGCGTTCCAGGACGGTGGCGTTGACCGCATCGCTGTGGGCGCGCCACAACCACTGGGCCTGCGTATGCAACAATGACGCGGCGGCAGCGTTCCAGTAACGCTGTCCATCAGCAAGTGAATGTCCCATCGGCTCCATCCGCAGGATAAAAGAAACAGGCCTTCAACCAGTCCGCTCTTGTTGGTTTTGTCGGCTCATGTTGTGTGCCCCATCGGACCAATGCAAGCTGCCAGTGGGGACACAAACCCCGGCGCCAGGCCGGCCTCAACGGCCGGCGAACCGCCGCAGATACTTCAGCGCGACCTCGAAGTCCTTCGGCAGCGGCGCGACCAGTTCCAGCGGCTCGCCAGTGACGGGATGCGCCACCGTCAGCCGCTCCGCGTGGAGCGCGAGCCGGCCGATGAGCGGACGCTCGACCTCGTCCGCGTGCGGTTTGTAGCCGGGCTTCAGTTGTGACAAGAGCAACGCGCTCTGCGCGCCGAGGCCATAGAGCGCGTCGGCGAGGATCGGATGGCCCGCGTGCCGGAGGTGGACGCGAATCTGGTGCGTGCGGCCCGTCTCCGGCTCGCACTGGACGAGCGTGACGGAGCCGAGCGACGAGTCGGCGTGCTGGCCGCGCAGGAATGGAAGGCGGAATCGCTCGAGCACGCGAAACCGCGTCAACGTCAGCTTGCCGCCGTGGCGGCGCTCGGTCTGCAACCACGGCCGCGCCGGATGCGGGCCGATCTTCAACTCGACGACGAACTCATCCTCCGCCGGCACGCCCTCGACCAGCGCGAGGTAGCTCTTGCCGACCGTGCGGTCGTTGAACTGCCCGGCGAGCGCGCGCAAGGCCTCCCGCGTTTTCGCCAGCAGCAGCACGCCGCTGGTGTCGGCGTCGAGGCGGTGGGCGTTGGCCAGAAAAGTCAGGCCGCGCTCGCGGACCCACGGCGCGTCGGTGTCCAGCGCGCGGCGCACGCCGGACATGAGGTTCGGCTTCTCCTTGTCATAGGTGTCGGGCGCGATCATCAGCCCGCTCGGCTTGTCGAGCGCGAGCAGCGCGTCGTCCTCGTAAAGCACGGCCAGCGCCGCCGACGCGCCCGGCGCCAACGGCAGCCTGATGTCATTCGCGGGGTGTAGCGAGTTCATTGCCTGTCACTCGCTAGCAGGTTGCCGGAACAGAGTCGAATCCCAAAACAGGCGGCCGCGCGCCTCTTGCCAGCCGGCTGCTTACTTCCCGCCGGCTTCGACGTAGAGGATGTGTTGGTCAACCGTCCCGGACCGATTGGAGTTGAAGCAAATGCGTTTGCCATCAGCCGACGGCACGGCCAGCGGCATCGCCCAGAACAAGTCGGTGGATGAGCCGCGCCCCGCTCCGCGCGAATACTCCGAGCCGGTGCGCGCGAGGAACTTGCAGGTGCCGTCGAGGCGGAGCTGCAGAATCTCATCCAGCGGCGGCGCGTAAGTCTGCGGCTTGAGGTTCGGGTGATGGAAGAACGAGGCGACGAACCAATCACCGACGCGGCCCGGCCACGAGACGTGGAGGTTCTGGACGAACACGGCTTTCTCGCGCGGCGCGCTGTAGAGGACGCGGTCGTTGCTGCCGTCGGCGTCAACGACGTGGATGTCGAGCGAGTTCTTGCCGTCGGTGCGCGGATAGTTGGGCATCAGGAAGTAGGCGAGCCGGCCGTCGCACGAGAACGCGTAATGGCCGCCGCCGCCGATGCCCTTGAAGTGGTGGACGAGCCTGCCCGTGTCGTCGTAGAGCAGGATGCCGGTCTGCTTCAGGTCGGCCGACTTGTAGGCCACGTCAATCGTGTTGCGCCAGCCGGTGTAGCGGGGCTTGTCCCAACTCACGAAGCAGCCCGCCGGAATCTCCGGCTTGAACGTGCGCTCGTCGCCCAGATCCGGCAGGCGGTAGGAATGGAACGTGTGGTCGGAGGTGCTGATGACGAGGCGGTCGCCGGTTTGGTTCACCGACGGGCCGGCCGTTGAAATCGGCAACGGCTGGAACGATTTCAGCAGCTTCGCCTCGCCGGTGTTCACGTTGAAGCGATGGAGGTCGTAGCCTCTCCACGTGTAGAGGATGTCGGGCGCGTTGCGATCCCAGCAGAGGCGCCAGTCGAATTGGTTGATGGGGAAAAGGTCTTTGATGAACTTCCCGTCACCGTCGTAGAGGACGACGTGCCAGTTTTTTTGGTTGAGGTCGGACTGGATGCCGAGCAGGCGCGAACCGTCCGCGTTCCACGGGTCGCGGTAGTAATAGAAGTTGTGCTCGTGCCCGTCGTCCTTGCGGAGCTGGCGGATCTTCGAGCCGTAGGCCGGGTCGGTGTAGTCCACGAGTTGCGGCGCGGCGACCTTCATCGCGACAGCCGGCGGCGGCGCGTTCGTCGTCGTCTGCGGGGATCTCCCGCCGCGGCGGCGTGGCGGAGCGGGGTCTTGGGACAACGCGCAGATCGCACAGAGCAACAACACCGCACAGCTTGCGTTCAGGCAGTGTCTTTTCAGAATCATAAGGACCTCGCACATTCTACAACGCCCCAGCGGTGGACTTATTGGCGGCGTCCTGCTGCCGGCGGTGCCATCGGCCGGAACGAATCCCTGCCGGCGGTGTTTGAAGACCGCAGCGATTGTAACTCCGGGCGTTGCTCGCCGGTATGGCCGGTAATCCGTGTCGTCAGCTTCACCCCAGCGGGGATCGAGATATGAAAACACTCCACCACCTTCTCATTGCTTTGGGTCTGGCCTGCGCTGTCGCATTTGCCGCCGAACAGGGCGGGGACATTGACTTCAACCGCGCCCGCGAAATCTTCCAGCGCAAGCAGAACGGCGAGACAATCTCCGCCGACGACCAGGCGTATCTCCAAAAAGCCATGCAGGCGCATCAGCGCCAGCAACAGGTGCCGAACGCCGGCGGCGGCGACATTGATTGGCAGCGCGCCGGTGAGTTGCACCGGCGGGCGCAGAGCGGCGAGAAACTCTCAGCGGAAGACCAGGCCTACTACGAGAAGGCCAAAGCCGCCCGCCAGCAGCGAGAGGGCAAAGGCAAAGGCGGCGAGCAACGCGCCGCGACGGGTCCCGCGACCGGCGGCAAGGACTCGGTCGGCCTGACGCCGCTCACCGAGTTGGGCGCGGCGAAATACAAGGGCGAGGACGGCGGCCTCTACGGCGGCGGCAAGAACGAGCCGCCGCCCGCGCATGCCGCGGCGGCGAAGAAAGAGTTGGCGAAAATCCAACCGCTCGACGCCGAGGGCAAACCGTCCGCCGACGGCAAGGTCGTGCTGCTCTCCGTCGGCATGTCGAACACGACGCAGGAGTTCTCGCGCTTCAAGCAACTCGCCGACGCCGACCCGGAAAAATCATCGAAGCTGGTGATCGTGGATGGCGCGCAAGGCGGCCAGGCGGCGGCGCAATGGGCCGCGTCATCCGACAGCCGCGTTTGGCAGACGGCGGATGAGCGGATGAAAACTGCCGGCGTCAGCGACAAGCAGGTGCAGGTGGTCTGGCTGAAGCAGGCGAACATCCGGCCGACGGAGGAATTCCCGGCGCACGCAAAGAAGCTCGCTGCCGACGTCACGATGATCCTGCACCTGTTGAAGGCAAAGTTCCCGAACCTGCGCGTCGCTTATCTCGGCAGTCGCATCTACGCCGGCTACGCGACGACGCAGCTAAACCCGGAGCCGTTCTCCTACGAAGGCGCGTTTGCGATGCGCTGGCTCATCCAGGACCAGATCAAGGGTGACGCGCAACTGAACTACGACCCGGCACGCGGCGAGGTGAAGTCGCCGCTATTGTTGTGGGGGCCGTATCTCTGGGGCGACGGCATGAAGCCGCGAAAGAGCGACGGCTTCACTTGGACGCGCAATGATCTGGTCCCCGGCGACGGCACGCATCCCAGTCCGGCCGGCCGGCAGAAGGTCGCGGAGCTATTGCTGAAGTTCTTCAAGAGCGACGCCGGCGCACGGACGTGGTTTGCGGCAAAGCCCTGACCGGGTGCCGCGAAGATTCTGCTACTACTCTGGAACTGTTCCCGGTAGATTCCCGGCGTGGTGCCGAGACTTCGTAGGCGCGAAATGCTGCGAGCTGCTCTGGCGATGCTGTTTGCACCGTCGGCTTGGGCCGCGACACGCACTTCCACTGACGCGAACGCTCCCCGTCTGCGCATCGCCACGTTCCGCTGCGATGCGACGCCGCCCGTCGGCGAGACGCTGGTGTGGCTCACCAAGCTGGTCAAACACAAGGATCCGCTGTTGCTTAAAGGCGTCGTCTTGGAAGACGGCGGCAAGCGTTACATCCTCAGCGCGATTGACTGGTGCCTGCTGTGCAACGAATCGGAGTGGTCGCTCCGTGAGACGATGGCCCGCGCGGCCGGGACCGACCGGACGTGCGTGGCGATTCATTGCGTCCATCAACATGTTGCGCCCTACGCCGACGAGGGCGCGCACCGGATGCTGGACGCGGCACCCGGTTTGCCGTCGCACCTCACGACGAAGTTTCTCGACGACCTGCGCGCGCGGCTGGCGAAGGCGGTCCAGCAGGCCGTGAAGCGGCTGGAGCCGTGCGACCGCGTCGGCTGCGGCGAGGCGAAGGTGGACCGCGTGGCGTCGGAGCGCCGGTTGAAGGGGCCGGACGGCAAGATCATCACGCGGGGCAGCGAGGGCGCGAAGAACCCCAAGCTCGCGGAGATGCCGGAGGGCGACATTGACCCGATGTTGAAGACGATCACGTTCGCGCGCGGCAAGAAGGCGCTGGCGCGGCTCCACTATTACGCGACGCATCCGCAGACGGTCTCTTGCGACGGGACCACGTCGGCGGATTTCGTCGGCTGGGCGCGCGAGGCGCTGGAGCGGAAGGAGCGCGTGTTCCAGGTCTATTTCACCGGTTGCTCGGGCAACGTGACGGCCGGCAAATACAACGACTCGACGCTTCCCGTGCGTCAGGGTTTGAAGCAACGGCTGCAGGCCGGCATGGAATCGGCCATCGCCGCCACGCAGTTCGCACCGCCGGAGCGGCTGGTGTGGCGGACGGATGCGCTGGCGCTACCCATCCGGACGGATGCCGAGTTCGTCAACCCGAGCCGCGCCTCGGTGGCCAATCCGAAGGCCGCCGATGGGTTGCGCGTTTATCGAGGCGCGATGCGGCTGGCCTCCGTCGAGCGCACCAAGCGGCCGTTTGAACTGAGTTCGCTCCAGGTCGGCAACATTCACGTCGTCCACCTGCCGGGCGAGCCGTTGCTGGAGTTCCAGAAGTTTGCGCAACGGTGCAAACGGGACGATTTTGTCGCGGTCGCCGGGTATGGTGATTGCGGTTCGGCTTACATCTGCACGGACGAGGCATTTCGCGAAGGAGGCTATGGGCCGAGCGCGACCAATCTGGCGCCGGGCGCCGAGCCGTTGCTAAAGGCGTCCATCCGCCGCTTGCTGGGCGAAACCCCGAATCAATGAGCAACAACCAACAGAACGGAGCAGTCATGAACACGAGCCAACCAAACCAGAATCAAGACATCACACGCCGCGCTTTCATCAAGACCAGCGGCGCCGTCGTGGCGGGACTTGCCACCACCAGCCTGGCCGCCAGGGAAACGCTGGCGGCTGAAGGCGGCGCGAAGACCGTGACGTTCTCTCCGCAGAAGATCGCCGCGCTGACGCGCTGGCCGCGCTACGGCGCCGCCGAAAAGAACCGGCTGCACGAATTGCTCGACAGCAACAAGTTCTACGAGGAACTGCCGCTGTTTGAGAAGGAATGGCAGGACTACACCCAGTCGCCGTTCGTGAAGTGTCACGTGAACGGCTCCAGCGCGCTGACCAGCATGTATTTCGCGCTCGATCTGCCGGCGGGCAGCGAAGTGATGGTGCCGACCTACACGTTCTTCTCGGCCTGTCTCGCGATGCGGTTCTCCAACCTCGTGCCGGTCTTCATTGATGTGGACCCGAAGACGGCCTGCTTCGACCTCGAGGACGCGAAGCGCAAGCTGACGCCGCGCGTGAAAGCGGTCGAGGCGATGCACTCGTGGGGCTTGCCGTGCGAGATGGACCTCATCTGCGATTGGGCGAAGGAAAAGGGTCTCGTCCCGCTGGAGGACGCCGCGCACGCCCACGGCTCCTCGATGAAAGGCAAGAAGATGGGCACGTGGGGCCAGATGGGCATCTTCAGTTTCCAAGCGTCGAAGGTGATGCCGTCGGTCGAGGGCGGCATGGGCATGTATCAGACGCGCGAATACTACGAGCGCGCCTTCGCGTTCGGCCACTACGAGGCCCCGGCGAAGTTCGCCAAGGACAGCCCGGTGCGCGCCTACGAGGGCACGGGGTTCGGCCAGAAATATCGGATGCACCCGTTCGCCGCCGCCGTCGCGCGGATGCAACTGAAAGGCCTGGACGCGCTGAGCGCGCTCGTCGAGAAGAACGTCCGCGCGATGAACGACCGGCTGACGCAGTTGCCGGGCATCAAAGAGCCGCGCCTCCGGCCTGACCAAAAACGCGCCTACTACCACGCGAACATGCTGATGATGGACTTCAAGAAGCTCGGCTTCTCGCGCGATGCGCTGGTCGCGGCCTTGAAGGCCGAGGGCGTCAGCGCGAGCTTCTGGGATTACCCGCAACAGCACACGCTGAAGATCTACTCCGAAGCCAAGTGGTGGCATCACGCGCCAAAGATCCCGGAGCGGATGCCCGGCTGCGAATACGTCAACGCCAACCACCTCTTCGTGCCGCTGTTCTACGGCGAGGCGCCGGAACTGATCGAGCAATACGTCAAGGCCTTCGAGAAGGTCTGGGCGCATCGCGACAAGCTGAAGCAGGCGTAGTTGAGGCGGATGGCCGTTGTGGCGCCGGCATCCGTGCCGGCGCCACGCCTATGAAATTGAACGCTATCATCGCCAGCGCTTGGATCTCGACGCTGGCTCTCGCCGCGGACGCGGACCAGACGTTCTTCGCCTTCGACGACCACGCCATCCCGTGGCGCGACAACCTGCAGCTCACGCTCGTGCAGGCGGAGAAACATCCGGCCAATCCCGTGCTGCGCCGCGGACCGGAGGGCGCGCCGGACCACGGGCACGCGGTCATCTACGGCAGCGTGCTGCACATCGGCGGGAAATTCCGGATGTGGTATCTCGCGATGTTCGAGGCGGAGCTGAAGAGCGGCAACGCGCCCGGCTGGTGGCGACCGATGTGTTACGCCGAAAGCACCGACGGCGTGAATTGGATCAAACCCGATCTCGGCCTCGTCGAATTCAACGGCAGCAAGAAGAACAACATCTGCCTCATCGAGTCCGAGGTGCCGTCGCTCGCGAAGGTGAATGATTTCCTCACCGTGATGCACGACCCGGAGGAGCGCGACCCGCGGAAGCGCTACAAGTGCGCCTACATCGCGCACCCGCCGTTCGACGACGTGCGCGGCGGGCGCAGCGGCATCGGCCCGAACGAGCGGCGCTGGTGCTCGTTCCTGTGCGCCACGAGCGCGGACGGGCTGCGCTGGAAAATGGTCGGCGACCGGCCGATGAACGCGGGCGGCGAACGCTTCGAGGTGTCGGGCCTGTATCGCTTCGGAAAGTTTTACTACGCGACCGGCCAGCTCATCTCGCCGTGGACGTGGCGGATGGACGGAAGCGACATCGGGCGCGCGATGCTGTCATATCGCTCGGCGGACTTCGAGCACTGGTCGCGCGCGAAGGCGATGTCGTTCGCGCGGCCCGGCCAGTTGACCGCGACGCCCATCGCCGGCCAGCAGACGCACATGGGCGCGGGCATTTGGAATCGCGGCAATGTGCTCGTGGGCCTCTACGGCCAGTGGCAGGACGGCCCCAAGGAAAAACCAAAAGGCTCGTCGCACCTGTGGGGCACGCACATTGACCTCGGCCTCATCGTCAGCAACGACGGCATCCATTTCCGCGAGCCGGTGCCCGACCACAAGGTCATCGCGCACGGCGCGGAGGGCGAGTGGGACAGCATCGCCCTGCTGCAAGGCCACGCCTTCGCGAACGTCGGCGACAAGACGATGATTTGGTATTCGCATTGGGACACGGGCGGGAAATTGCAAAACATGGACATCGGCCTCGCCACGCTGCGCCGCGATGGCTTTGGTTATCTCTCTCGCAAGGTTCCTAACTCGCCCGCGCATTTCGTCACAGCGCCATTCGAAGTGAAGCGTGCCGGCGCTAAACTCTTCGTAAACGCGGACGGGGTCGCCGCCGACGCGCCGCTCACGGTGGAATTGCTCGACGAGTCCGACCGTCCGCTGGCTGGCTTTTCCGGCGAACACGCAGCGAAACTCACCGCCTCCGGCACGCAACAGGAAATCGTTTGGCCGAAGTTCAAGAGCAGTCGTTTGCCCGCCGGCAAGCGTTTCGCTGTCAAGGTTGGCTTTTCGCTGGCAGGCAACGCGCGGGTGTATGCCTTGAGCGTGGCGGAGTAAATGGGATGCCGTTCTTCGCCCCATCGGGGCGATGCGAAAATAGCCCGGCGTTTCAACGCCGGGTAACGCAATCGCAAACAGCCAAGTCCCGTAGGGACGATTGAACGCAGAGGCATGACGGGCTACGTCTTGCCTGGATAGGAAAGATTTCAGTCGTCCCTACGGGACTCTTGGTGTTGATGGCACGCATCCCCGGCGTTGAAGAGACTGTCTCAAAAGTCTTCGGAGGTCTGGCGTTTATGTGCGTGTTCGCAGCGTTGGGAACTGTGGCCACAAAGAAGGTGGTGCCGTCTCAAACCGGTGCGAAGATCGCCACCGGCCCGTTCACGGGCGGGGGCCG
>JACRKA010000376.1 GCA_016219905.1 Verrucomicrobiota bacterium | reverse complement strand
GATGCGGCGGGCGTCCTGGTCGGTGTAGCCCCAGCTCTCGTGCTGGTTGGCCTCCCAGCCGAGCGCGAAGTCCCAACGCGAGATGAAGATGGCGGTGCGGTTGTCAATGTCCACGCCTTCGAGATACGGATACGACACGGCCGACTCGATCAGGCCGTCCTTCACCATCCGCTCGCGATACTTCACCTTGTTGATGTCGTAGTAGGAGTGGAACACGGGATGGTCGGTGCGCAGCCGATACGGCACGCGCTCCGGCACGATTTGCCGCGCCGCCTCGAGCGCCGACTTGTAAAAGTTCGGATGGCCGACCAGCGCGTTGAAGATGACCGTGCCGCCGTTGGCCACATACTCGCGCAGCACCTGGACTTCCTTCGGCGCCAGCTCAAACGATTTGTAACCGGAGCGGAAAATCGCCGGGTTCTTGGTCGCGTCGGTGGAAATCTGCGAGAACGTCCGGATGTCCGAGCTGAAGTTGACGTTCATCTCCTTGCTCATGAACACCAACAGGCCCTTGAGGTCGTCGGGCGTGCGCGTCCAGTCCTCCGGGTCGCTGGTGCGGATCTTGGTCAGGAGCACCGGCGGCTGCGGGGGATTCTTCTTCTCTTGGCGCTTCTGGAACACCGCCGGATAGGGCAGCGGCGGCATGCCTTCCGAGGAGGCGACGTGGGCCGGCGGCGGCTTCGGCTTGGCCAGCGGCGGCGGCTCCGGCGGTTGCGGGGCGGCGTAACTCAGCGTGACGACCATCGCCAACCCAACGGCCACGACGACCGGCGTCGTGACGAACTGACTGCGGCGGAAGTGCTTTTTCATGGTCTTGTCCTCGTGGTGGCTCCTCAGATGTCGAAATCAGGTCGCAGCTCGGTTCAATCCACTCTCACCGTTGCACTTATCGCATGCGGTGGACAATACCGTAAGTCGCATGAATATGCTCTTTCCATTTTGCACGTCCCGCGTAGGCTGGTGCCTGCCGTGAGCCTGCTCGCTGAGATGCGGTTCGCCTTCAACACGGCCCGCCGGGCCGCGTGCCTCGCCTGCCTCGGCGTCGCCCTGCCGCTCGCCGCGCAGGAGCCGCTTGCCGCGAACGGCGATTTTCTCCTGCGCAACTGGGAAGTGGACGACGGCCTGCCCGGCAACACGGTCACCGCCGTCATCCAGACCCGGGACGGCTACCTCTGGGTCGGCACCTCGCGCGGCCTGGCACGTTTCGATGGCGTGCGGTTCCGCCCGTTCACCGCCGCCAACACACCCGCGCTCGCGTCGGGCCACGTCCGTTTTCTGACGGAAGATGCCAACGGCGCGCTCTGGATCGGCCTCGCTCGCGGCGGCATCGTGCGCTGCCGCGATGGCACGTTCGAGAGGATAGCCCCGCAGACAGACACCTCGACCGACTGGCCCACGTCGCTCGTCGCGGACGCCCGCGGCGGCGTCTGGGCCGGCCTGCCCGACCTGCGCGCGAAATGCTGGCGGGACGGCCGCTGGACACAGTTCAACGGGACGAACGGCCTCGCCGGCCGCGGCGGCGTCAACTGCCTCGCCGATTCTTCCCGAAGGATCTGGTTCACCACCGAGACCTCCTACGGCTTCTTCGACGGCGAATGTTTCGCCGCGCTCGCCGCCGACGTGCCGCTGCCGCAGGTGATGCCTTGCCGCAAAGGCGGCTACTGGCTCGCGCGCGCCAGCGTCCTGGGCCGGTTCGACCAGCGCGGCGAGACGCTGTTGATGGGCCAGCCTCCGTGGCGCGGCGGCGCGGCTGAGATCCAGACGCTCCTCGAAGACCGCAGCGGCGCGCTCTGGATCGGCACCAAAGGCCAGGGCCTCTACCGCCTTGACGATGAGGGCCTGGAGCGCGTGCCGTCATCGCACGACTTCATCACCGCGCTCCGCGAAGACCGCGAAGGCAATCTCTGGGCCGGCACGTTGGGCGGCGGACTGGATCGGTTGCGCCCGCGCCCCATCCGCATCCACAACAAGAGCAGCGGCCTGCCCGCCGACGCCGTCAACGCCCTCTGCCAGGACGGCGACGGCGCGATGTGGTTCGCCTCGCACACGGCGGGTGCGGTGCGTTTCGCGGGCGGCCGATACACGCTGTTCACGGTCACCAACGGTTGGCCCGGCGGCATCGTCACCACGCTCTGCGCCGACCGCGACGCTGGCGTCTGGTTCGGGACGCTCGGCGAGGGACTCGTCCATTGGCGCAACGGCTCCTTTAATAATAAGGGCCTCAAAGGCGAGCACATCGAGTCGTTGTTCCAGGACAGCCACAACACGCTCTGGGTGGCCACGCGGCGGGCCGGCCTCATCCAGTGGCGCGACGGCAACCTCAGCCGCATCTCCACCAACGACGTGCCGCCGGAAATCACCGCGCTCTCCGAGGACAGCGCGGGTCACCTCTGGGCCGGCACGCAAACCGGCGCGCTGCACCGCTTCGACGGCGCGCGCTGGCAGCGGTTCGGTCGCGAGATTGGACTCCCCGCCGCGGCGATCCAAGCCATCCATTGCGACGGGCCGGGCACGCTCTGGTTCGGAACGCACAGCGCCGGTTTGGTGAGGCTCAAAAAGGGGAAAGCTTCTTTGATCACCACACGAAACGGCCTGCTCGACGATGATCTCCACCAGATTCTCAGCGACGGCGACAACCTCTGGTTCGGCTCCGCGCACGGCTTGTTCCGCGCCGCATGCAGCGACCTCGCGGCGGTTGCTGACGGCAAGCGCCCGACCGTGGACTGCGTCAGCTATGGCCGCAGCGACGGCCTCGGCAGCGTCGAGTTCGTGGAAGGCGATGCCAGCGCCTCGTGCCGCGCCCATGACGGCCGGCTCTGGTTCGCGAGCCGGCGCGGCGCGGTCGAGGTCAACCCGGCGCTGTTGCTGGCCCGCCTGGAACCGCCACCGGTGCACATCGAGGAGGTCCGCGTGGATGGCGAGTCGCTGCCGGCGGTCGGCCCCTTCGTCGTGCCATCGGGCAGCCATGTCGTCGAGTTCCGCTACACCGCGCCGGGCTTCAGCGCGCCGGAGAAGATCCGCTTCCGTCACCGGGTTGAAAACGGCCGCGGTGTGGCGTGGGTCGAGGCCGGCACCGACCGCGCCGCGACGTTCCTGAACCTGCCGCCGGGCGGCTACCGTTTCCGCGTCACCGCCTGCGACGCCGAAGGCCGGTGGAACGAGACCGGCGCTGCGCTCGAATTCGCCGTGCAGCCCGCGTTCTGGCAGACCACGTGGTTCCGCGTCGCTGTGCTCGTTGTGCTGCTCGTGCACGTGGCTGCCGCGGTCCGCATCACCATGCGCCGCCGGCTGCGCGCGCTGGAACGGCAGCACGCCCTCGACGAGGAGCGCGCCCGCATCGCCAAGGACATGCACGACCACCTCGGCGCGAACCTCACGCGCATCGCCCTGCTCAGCGAACAAGCGCGCGGGGACGCCGCCGCATCGTCCGAGGCCGCCGCGCGCGCCACGAAGATCGCCCGCGCCGCCCGCGACGTCTCGCAGACGCTCGACGAGATCGTCTGGGCGATGAACCCCGGCAACGACACGCTGGAGCGGCTCATCGGCTACCTCAGCGAATACGCCACCGAATACCTCGCGCCGACACAGATCAAACTCGAACAAGACCTGCCCGCCGCCGTCTCCAACGCGCCGATCCCGTCGCGCGCGCGCCACAACCTCTTCCTGGCCTTCAAGGAGGCGCTGCACAACGCCGTGAAACACGCCGCCGCCACGCAGATCACGTTGCGCGTCACCGTCGAGCCGGGCCTCTTGCGCGTCACGCTCGCCGACAACGGCCGCGGCTTCGAACCCGGCGCGCCGCGCGCCGCCGGCCACGGCCTGGCCAACATGCGCCAACGTCTCCTCGCCGCCGGCGGCGACTGCCGCATCGAGTGCGCTCCCGGCAAAGGCGCGCAGATCATCTTCACGTTGCCGTTGGCGCTGCGGCCCACATGAGCGGCTGGTTGGCCTCGACACGGGAAGGCTGGCCCCGCAATTGATTTGACCGCCGCGCGCGGCTCTTGAAAGATGCCGTGCCAATGGCCACCGCGCACCTTGTTGAACCGAATCCGCTCTGGATCGCGCCGTTTGTCGCGCTGCTGCTGGCCATCGCGCTGATGCCGTTTGTCGCGCCGCGATGGTGGCACCGGCGCTATCCGCTTGTCGCGGTCGGTCTCGGCGCGCTCACCGCCGGCTACTACGTCCTCGGCCTGCACAACGGCGCGCGGATGCTGCACTCGCTGCACGAATACACCAGCTTCATCTGCCTCATCGGCTCGCTCTTCGTCGTCAGCGGCGGCATCCACATCAACGTCCGTGGCGAGTCCACGCCGATGGTCAACGTGCTCTACCTGCTCGCCGGCGCGCTCGTCGCCAACGTGCTGGGCACCACCGGCGCCTCAATGCTGCTGATCCGGCCGTTCCTGCGCACGAACAAATACCGCCTCACGACCTACCACGTCGTGTTCTTCATCTTCATCGTCAGCAACGTCGGCGGCTGCCTGACGCCGCTGGGCGACCCGCCGTTGTTTCTGGGCTACCTGCGCGGCGTGCCGTTCCTGTGGGTGGCCGAACACTGTTGGCCGATGTGGGCGTTTGCGACGGGCGTTTTGCTGGCGATCTTCTGGGTGATTGACCACCGCAACTTCCTGCGCGCGCCGGCGGCGATCCGCGCGAAGGAGACGGGCCGTGAGGAATGGCGCTTCGAGGGCATGCACAACGTTTTCTTCCTGCTGCTGATCCTCGCGTCGGTGTTCGTGCAACAGCCGCCGTTCGTGCGCGAGGCGCTGATGGCGGTCGCGGCGCTCGGCTCGTATTTCTCCACGCGCAAGCCGATCCACGAGGCGAACGACTTCAACTTCGCGCCGCTGAAGGAGGTCGCATTCCTGTTCCTCGGCATCTTCGCGACGATGGTGCCGGCGCTGGACTGGCTGGAGTTGAACTCGCGGAGACTGGGCATCGAGACGGTCGGCCAGTTCTACTCGGGCAGCGGCGCGCTCTCGGCCGTGCTCGACAACGCGCCGACCTACCTCTGCTTCCTGTCGGCCGCCATCGGGTTGTTCGCTGACCGCAACGTTGTGGATGCCGCCGGCCTCATCGCCGCCGACAACCGATACCTTATCGCCATCAGCGTGGCCTCGGTCTTCTTCGGCGCGTGCACCTACATCGGCAACGGGCCGAACTTCATGGTCAAGAGCATCGCCGACCACGCGAAGGCGAAGACGCCGAGCTTCTTCGGCTACGTCTTCCGCTACGTCGTGCCGATCCTGCTGCCGGTGTATGCCGTGGTGTGGTGGATCTGGTTCCGATAATGATATGGAGTGATGGAGTATTGGAGTTCTGGAGTAATGGATAAACAATTGCCATCAGCACATCACTCCACCTCTCCATCACTCCAACACTCCGCCCCTCTCCGCATCGGCGGCGTTGAGATGCCGTCGCGGTTCTTCCTCGCGCCGCTGGCGGGCTACACCAGCCTCGCCTTCCGGCTCGTCGCGCGGGAACTCGGCGGCCTCGGCCTGGCCACGACCGACCTCGTCAACGCGCGATCACTCCTCGAACACCGCCGCCGGGCTTTTGAACTGATAGAGACCTGTCCCGAAGACCGGCCGCTCGCGGTGCAGATTTACGGGCCGGCAAAGGAAGAACTCTGCGCCGCCGCGCAGATGCTCGAGGCCCGAGGCGTCTCCATCATTGACCTCAACATGGGCTGTCCGGCGCGCAAGGTCGTCCGCGGCGGCGGCGGCTCGGCGATGATGCGCGAGGCGGACAAGACCGTCGCGCTGGTCCGCGCGCTGGTGGAGAGCGTGAAGATTCCGGTGACGGTGAAGATGCGGCTCGGTTGGGACGACGCGAACATCACCGCGCCGTTCTTCGCGCGTGAGTTCGAGCAGGCCGGCGTCGCCGCGATCACCATCCACGGCCGCACGCGCGAGCAAGGCTTCGGCGGCAGCGTCAACCGCGCCGGCATCCGCGCGGTGGTCGAGGCGGTCGAGCGAATCCCGATCATCGGCAACGGCGACATCCGCACGGTCGAAGACGCGCGGACGATGTTCGCCGAGACGGGCTGCGCGGCGGTGGGCATCGGCCGCGGCGGGCTGCTGGACCCGTGGATTTTCCGCCAGTGCGAGGCCGAACTGGCGCGCGGCGGGAAGACCGCGCCGCCGGCCTATGAAGATCGCGTGGACTTCATGGCGCGCCACTTCGAGAAGCTGATGGCGTTGCGCACGGAGAAGGTGGCGTGCGTGCTCTTCCGCAAGATCGCGAAGTGGTATGGCATCGCGCTGCGGGCGCCGCGACCCATGCGCCACCGGCTGGTGATGATCAAGGATGCCACGGAGTTTCGTGCGCTGATCGCCGAGCTGCGCGCCACCCGGCCGCGAGCGACGGCAGCAGGCAGCCACGAGCCGCATATCCCTGTCCCCTCCGGCCCGAACGAACGGTGGTGAGGGCGGCCAATGTTCTACTCGACGAGGGTGGCGGGCGCTGCTAATGTCCACCCGTTTTTGCTTATGCCGACAACCCGCAAGAAGTCTGCCGATCCGCAGCCGGCTGCCGCGTCGGGCGAACCGCCCGCCGAGGGCGTGAAGTTTGAACAGGCCTTGGAGCGGCTGGAGAAGATCGTGGCCGAGATGGAGGCCGCCGAACTGCCGCTGGACGAGGTGGTGAAGCGGTTCGAGGAGGGCACGCGACTGGTGCGGTTTTGCACGCAGAAGCTGGAGGAAGCCGGCAAGAAGATCGAAATCCTGGCCAAACAAAAGGACGGAACAGTGGTCGCGGAGCCGTTCGAGGCGGCCGGGCCGGACACAGACGACGCGGGACGCAAAGGCGACAGGGCGGGAAAGTTGTTCTAGAGGACTGGGACTGACAAGGACCCGACATGGCTTACCTGGACACCATTGATTCGCCGGCCGACGTGAAGAAGCTCAACGTTGAGCAGCTCACGGAACTGGCTGGCGAGATCCGCGAGTCGCTTATCCGCACGCTGGCCGACACCGGCGGCCACCTTGGCCCCAACCTCGGCGTCGTCGAGGTCTCGCTCGCGTTTCACAAGGTCTTCGACAGCCCGAAGGACCGCATCGTGATGGACGTGGCGCACCAAGCCTACGTCCACAAGATGCTCACGGGCCGCCGCGACCGGATGCACACCATCCGCCAGACCGACGGTCTCTGCGGCTTCATGGTGCGCAGCGAAAGTCCGCACGACCACTTCGGCGCGGGCCACGCCGGCACGGCGCTCTCGGCGGCGCTCGGCATGGCCGCCGCCCGCGACAAGGCCGGCACCGGCGAACACGTCGTCGCGCTGGTGGGCGACGCCGCGCTGACCTGCGGCATCACCTACGAGGCGATGAACAACATCAAGCACACCACCAAGCGCCTCATCGTCATCCTCAATGACAACGAGTGGTCCATTGACCGCAACGTCGGCGGCATGGCCAAGCATCTGAACCGCATCGTCACCAACCCGACCTACAACCGGCTGCACAAGGATTTCGACAGCTTCCTGAAAAAAGTGCCGTTCGGCGACAGACTGCTGAAACTGGAGCACCGCGCCGAGGAAGCCGCCAAGGGCATCCTTTATCCGAGCGTGATCTTCGAGGAACTCGGCCTGCGCTACCTCGGCCCGATTGACGGCCACGACCTGAAGATGCTCATCACCAACCTCGAGTTCTGCAAACAGTCCGACGAGCCGATCCTGCTCCACATCCGCACCACCAAGGGCAAGGGCGCCCACTTCGCGCTGGAGAACCCGGAAAAATTCCACGGCTGTTCGCCCTACGACCCGGTCACCGGCAAGAGCAAGCCCAGCAAGCCCGCGCCGCCCGCCTGGCAGGATGTGTTCGGCGAGCTGATGCTGAAGTTCTGCCAGACCCACGCCAAGCTCGTCGGCATCACCGGCGCGATGCCGAGCGGCACGGGCCTCAGCAAACTCCGCGACAAGATGCCGGACCGTTACTTCGACGTCGGCATCGCCGAGGAACATGCCGTCATCTTCGCCGCCGGCATGGCCACGATGGGTTTCCGCCCGGTCGTCGCGATTTACTCGACGTTTCTCCAGCGCGCCTACGACTGCATCATCCACGACGTGGCGCTGCAAAACCTGCCGGTCATCTTCTGCATGGACCGCGCGGGCTTGAGCGCCGCCGACGGCCCGACGCATCACGGCCTGTTCGACATCGCCTACGCGCGCGCCGTGCCGGGCACGGTGCTGATGCAGCCCAAGGACGAGGACGAGTTCCAGGATATGTTCGCCACCGCCCTGACGCTCAATGCGCCGGTCTTCATCCGCTACCCACGCGGCGCGGCGATGGGCGTGCCGATGAAGGACCACCCGCAGATCCTGCCGCTCGGCAAGGCCGAGGTCCTCCAGCACGGCCACGACGTGGCCATCTTCAGCTACGGCACGATGCTGCCGATGGCGCAGAATGCGGCGAAGCTGCTGGCCGAACAACACGGTCTCAGTGTTGCGCTCATCAACGCCCGCTTCGCCAAGCCGCTCGACGTCGAGTGCGTCGAACGCTACGCGCGCCAGTGCAAGGCGCTGTTGAGCTTCGAGGATCACGTCCTCACCGGCGGCATCGGCGACGCCATCATCGGGCATCTCGCCGACGCGCGCATCCACACGCCGGTGGCCCGCGTCGCCTGGCCCGACAAGTTCATCGAATGGGCCAGCACCAACGACCTGTTGCGCGAGCGCCACGGCGTCACCGCCCAGGCCGGCGTCGAGAAAGTCATGGCCATCCTGCGCGAGCAAGAGAGCGACCCGCGCTTCCAAGTGGTCGCGGTAAAGTAGGCCGCGGGGCCGGCGGCCAGAGCGTCAGCTTCCATCCGCCATGAAACGAGAACTCGGCTGCTACCTGAACCCGCGCAATCCGAACCTGCCGCGGATCATCGAGATTTACCTCAAGCACGGCATCCGGCACATCGGCACCGACGGCTGCGCCACCCGCGACCCGGCCGCCCACGAGAAGGCCGGCGCGCTCTTCAAGGCCAACGGCCTCACCGTCGAGTCGGTCCACTCCGAGAGCCAGATCATGCCCGGCCCAGGGGACAAGCCCGACTCGTTGCGCGACACGCACAAGCGCATCCTCGATCGCGCGAAGGACTGGAACGCCAAGCACGTCGTCTATCACCACTCCAGCATCAAGCTGCGGTGGTTTGACAGCGTTGGCCTGGAGGAAGCCGCCATCATCATGAAGGATCCGAAGGGCTTCGAGGCGCGGCTGGTCGAGGAAGTCCGCTGGCTCTGCGGCGAGGCCGGCGCGAGAGGCTTGAACATCACGCTGGAAAACCTGCCGGCCTGCCACCTCGTCGCCCGTTCGATGGACCAGATTCTGCCCGTCATCCAGAACGTCGCGATGCACAACCTCGGCATCTGCTTCGACAGCGGCCACGCGCACTGCGCGGGGCGCGACGTGGCCGCCGAAATCCGCAAGGCCGGCCGGCTGCTCTGGACGACCCACTTCCACGACAACCGCGGCGGCGGCGACCCGCTCGCGAAGATCTCCGAAACCGACCTGCACTGGGTGCCGGGCCTCGGCACGATTGACTGGATCGCCGTCGTCCGCGCGCTGGACGAGATCGGGTTCAAGGCCCCCGTCGTCTTCGAAGGCGCCCACGTGGGCGTCAAGGAATCGGCCGCCGGCTGGATTGACCAGTTGGATGATGTCATCAGCCTGACCCTCCGCAACTGGCGCGCCTTTGAGCAACTCGCTGCCGCCGGTCCCGGTCACTAAGCGCCCCCCGCTGACCAGCGCGCGTGGCAATATAGTGAACCTCTCACATCAAAGGCCGGTTTGGAAAAATTTTCAAATTTTCTTGTTTGGGGGCTTGCACTCCCGCGGGCAACTGATATAGTCCGCCACATGATTTAGGTGTAGGCGTCATGCACAGGGTCCTCCCTCCTAGCCTCCTAGCCTTGTGCAGCCTCCCAGCGGCGGGTGACCGCGCTGATGCCTACTTCGCCCCGAGGAGCCTCGGCCTCACGGCCGGGGCTCCTTAGTTTTTAGGGCAGACTGCGGCGGGCGCGCCTCACTCCTGCTCGTATTCGACGACCAACTCCGCCGGCTTGTTGCCTTCACGGGAGAGATAGTTGACGCCGTCGCAGTTGACCGGCTCGATGGCGAGGCTGAGTTCCTTCAAGCCCTCCAGTGAGAGTTTCAACGGCAGGTCCCGGATCTCCTTGGACTTGATCGGGCCGACGTGTCCCACCACTTCGCCCGACTTGGGCCGGCTGGCGTAAGTGATCTCGCTTTCCTTCCACGGCGTGGTCACGAGGCAGATGTTGCCGCCGTCGGTGGATTCGTTGCCGGCGTTGTAGAGGCGCAGCCGCGCGGAGGTCGGTTTGCCGGGGATGTTCAGGGGAAACTTCAGGTAGGCGGTTTGATGATGATCGTCACCCATCACGTGTGCGCCGCCATCCACCAACATGACCGGCGCGGTTCCGTAATTCATCGTGGGCGACATGTGGATGATGTGCGCGTCTTCGGCGGCTTTGAACACGACGCGCCCGCCGCGGCCCATGTAATCAATGTCCAGCGTCCGCTCAGCCTCGACGGTGCCGTCGCGGCGGAGCAGTTGCATCTTGGCCGGATAGCGGGACGGCACCTTTTGTTTTGCCACTGTGGCTTTCAATGCCACCTGCATCCGCTTGCCGACCGCGAGGTTGACGGGCGTCTCGGCCGGTTCGACCGCAAAACCTTCCGGCGCCGTGATGCGCAGCGTGCCGGCGAAATCGTTGTCGGTCTGGTTCGACACGCGCAACTCGGCGGTTTGCTCGGGTTTCTTGTCCGAAAGAACGAACGACGGCGCGGAGACGCCCACCGAAAGCATCCGCTCGCGCACCACCTCCACGGTCTGCAGGATCGGCGCGAGCTTGCCGCCGCCTTGCTTTGTCGGCGGCTTGAACTCAATGAGGAGATCCTCGTCCACGTCCACGCCCTTGAACTCCTTGACGACGGCCTTGCGCGGGCCGCCGGCTTCCTTGACGACATCGAAGCTTTTCAGCACGGGTTTCTTCTGGAGCGCGATGTCGAACACGCGCTCGCCCGGTTTCGCGTCATCCAGTTCGGCGAAACCGAGCCTCACCGTGTAGCGGCCGTTGCCGTCGCCGGAATCGAGCAGCGGCAGTTCGACAATTCGAACGTCTTTGCAGCCGAACGTGTAGAGCCACGGGTCGCGCGTGCCTTCGATGCGCACCGAGTCGGCGCTCTGCGCGAAGTAGCCGCTGCCGCCGCGCGGCACCTCCACCTTCGCCTGGAGCGGCAGCACCAGGCTGCCCGTCGGCCGCGGATAACCGAGCCAGAGCGTGCCGGCCGCGTCGCGCCGGTCGCCGGGGCCGCCGAGGTTCAGCGCGAGGTGCTTCACCGGCTTGGTCTCGCCGCTGAGGCTGTATTTCGCCCACGTGCGGTCCTCGTCGCGCGGCGCCAGCGCCACCGTGCACATGTTCGGGAACGGGCACATGCAGCCCGAGCTGGCCTCCGGCATCGTCAGCAGGCCGTTGCCGAAGATGAAGTTGATCCAGCAGCCGGGCCGCTGGCCGCCGAACGTCACCGTGCCCGAATCGCGCGTCAGGTCGTAGTAGCCGAGGTAGTAGGAGCGGAACGCCATCACGTTCGGGGAGGCGGCGGGAGCGCCGCAGTGGTGACCGGGGCGCGCGAACTGCCACGCCTCTTCGCGGCCGGTGATCGGGCTGACGCGCATGACCGGATCGCCGCTCTTGAGCTTGAACGCCCACGGCTCGGCGTGCAGCGTGTCGCCGACGACCAACGGCCGCACGCGATACGCGATGTTCTTCGCCCAGAGTGTCTGGCCGCTCTCGGCGTTCAGCGCGACGATGCGGCGCGACTCGAACTGTTTCGCGAAGAAATCCTTCCAGAAGTGGCCGTCGGTGAACACGCCGAAGAACACCAGCACGCCGTCCTGCACCATCGAGCCGAGCGTGCCGAAATACGAGCCGCCGATGCAGCCGCTGAGGTCGTAGGTCTCGCTCCACACTTCGCGGCCGGTCTTCAGGTCGAGCGCGACGACGTTGCGGATGGGGTTGTGCTTTTCGGCGGCGCGCGGGCTGGCTGCGGCTTTCTTCTTGGTCTTCTTTGCCGGAGCCTTGGCGGCTGCGGCATCTGCCGGTTGTTCGAGCTTCGCGCCCGTGTCGGCGAAATACACGCGCCGGTCCGCGATCGAGATGGCAGAATTCTGGATGATCTCGTTGGTGCGCGTCCAGAGCAGTCTCGCGCTGGCGATGTCGTAGGCAAACATCGCGTCGGAGACGAAATTGCTCCTGCCGGCGGTGCCCAGCAGGATGCCATCCTCGATCGCGATGTGGCCCCACTGCCGGCCCGCGCCGTCCACGGCCGGCGGGACCGCAAACGTCGCCCGCACCGCGCCGGTGGCCGCCTCCAGCCGCAGACACTTGTTGCTCGATACCACGAAGAAGCTCTCGCGGTCCGCGGCGAGATTGCTCGGTTCATTGGAGACGCCCATGCGGACAACGCTGGGTATCTTGCGGTCCCACAGCTTCAGGCCGTTGTAGGCGTCGTAGGCATTGACCGCGTTCTCGCCCTGGACGAACAGGACGCCGTTGACGGCCAGCGGCGACGCCGCGCGGCGATGGCGGCTGACCATCTGCAACGGCCCCGGATCGCCGAACCACAGCAGGCCCAGCGGGCATTTCACGAACTTGTCGTCGCTGCACGTCGTGTTGGCCGCGTTGCCGTATTCGTGCGTCCACGCGCCCGCACCGGGCAGCGGCCCGCGCGTGACCCTGGCCCACTTGCCGCGCGCCTCGTCGGCGGCCGTCACGGGCAGCTCGGCCCCTTGGAGCCACTCACGCACCTTGGCCGGTTCCAACGCGGGCGCAGCCGCGTGCGCCTCCGAAGGCTGGCCGATGATCGCGACACCGCCGCAGGGCTTGAGCATGCGCATCCACTCCTTCGCCGGCGTCGAGGGCAGCCAGCCCAGCACCGCCGACTCGGACACGATGAGGTTGGCGAAATAGGACGCATACGGCAGCCGGTCGAGCGAGCCTTGGTCCACCGTCACGCGCGCCCCGTAGAGGCCCGCCGCGTCCAGCGCCTTGCGCGCCGCCACGGCCTTCTGCGCGTCCGGTTCGACGCAGATGAATTTCAGGCTCGTGCGCTTGGCCAGTTCCATTGCCAGCCGCCCCGTCGGGCAGCCGAGCACGAGGCAATAGCCGCGCTTGACGCCGCTCTCGCGCACGATCGCGTCGGCCGCTGCGGCATACGCGGCTCCCAAACGATCCTGCGGAGTTGCCGCCGCCCGCGTCGCACCTGTGACCACGCGCGGCGGCGCGATCGTCTTGCCGGGCGTGAAGCAATGGATCGCGCCCGCGTCGGTGCTGACGAAAAGCCGGCCGTTGGCGACGGCGAGGCCCTTGGCCGTCCCGCTCACCTTGGCCGACCAGAGCTTCTCGCCGGTGTTCGCGTGCACGGCGATAACCTCGCCTTTCCCGCCGCCAAACAGGACGTTGCCTGCGAGGATGAGCGCGTCGGCGCACTGGCACGGCATGCGCCACTTGACGGTCTGATTGATCGCTTCGTTGGCCGCGTCGAACTTCGGCTTCAACGCTTCCGTCTGCCGCTCGACATCCGCGATCTTCAACTCGGTGGCCTCGAGCTTTTCCTCGTCCGCCTTCAATGCCTGCTCGGCGTCGGCCCGTTCCTTCTCCAACGCGGCGCGCTTCGGGTCATTGGCGGACAATGCCTCCATCTGCTTCGACAACCCGGCCAGTTTCTCCTGCGCCAGTTGGATGGCGGTCTTCAACCGCGTCCTCTCCTTCTTCGGCGTGGTGGCGGATTGTTTCAACTTTTCGCGTTCGTCGCGGATGTTGAGTTGCACGAGACTCGCCGCCGCGTGGCCCTGGCGGCTGAGGGCCAGCATCTCATTGGTGGTCGTGACGTAGGCGATGTCGAGCGTGACGACCACCTTGCGGCCGTTGAACCACGACACCTTCCGTTTCGTCGCCGCGTCGTAGCCGAGGATCTCTTCCGTCCCGCTGTAGAGCGTGTCGTCGGCGATCTGCGCCGACGTGCCGCCGATGTTCTTGCCGAAAAACGCCTCGTAGATCCGCTTGCCGTCGGCGCGCTCGAACGCCATCGGCGACGCGCGGCCCTGCGGCACGAACAGGTTGGCGCTCGTCGCCAGCAGATAACCTTGCGGCGACATGCGCGCCTCGGCGGACTCGCCGCCGGTGTCGTTGCGCCAGAGCACCTGCCCGTCGGCCGCGCGCGCGGACTCGACATAGACGCCCTCGGCGGGAAACAGCCCCGCGCCATAGTAGGCCGTGCCCTCGTCCACCAACACGCCCGTCCGGACGGGCCACATCGAAACCATCTTGCCGTGGCCCAACAACTGTTGATCGTTCAGCCCCACGCGCCGCTGCCAGATCGCGCGCCCGTCCTTCGCCGCAAGGCAGTAAACAAACCCGTCATCCGAGCCGACATACACCCGCCCGTCCGCCACCGTCGGCGCGAGCCGCACCGGCCCGCCCGTGAAGAACGTCCAGCGCACCCGCCCGCTCGCCGCGTCGAGGCAATACACCTTGTTGTCCGCCGATGAGCCAAAGTAAATCGCATCCCCCACCGAGACCGTGTGGAACGCGTCATCGAACCGCACGCGCGGCAGTTCCAGGAATCCCTCCACCGGCACGCCGCGTGGCGCCTCCCACGCCGGCGTGGGCGCGTGGCGCGATTTATAAACCCACGTCTCAGCCAGCGGCAGATCAAGCTTCTCGGCCGTCACGCCGCTGCGCGCGTTGTCGTGGCGGTAGGTCGGCCAGTCGTCCGCGACGGCCACTGCGGCGGCTGCAAGGAAATTGAGGAGAGTTGCGGACAACAAGAGGCGAATTTTCATAATATGTCCCCGTCGTGTGGGCCGCAGCTTAGGCGGCGCGCCCGCCTCAAACAAGATTGAAAGCGGCGACAGAGAGTGTCTTGGTTGTTTACGGCTTGCGGTTCTTCGCGAACCACTCGCGCAGCAGTTTCTCCCGATCCGTGGGCGTCGGCGACGGCTTGGTGTTCGCGCGGTCCTCGCCGTGCTCGACGCTCCAGCCGCTCCATTCGCGGAAGGCGTGGTAGGTCCAGTCCCAGCCGTGCGACTCGAAAATCTCGATCAAGTCCTTCAGGTAACGATACGCGCTGCCCTCGGGCGCCCAGCGGATGGCGCTAAACTCTCCCATATAAATATGGACACCGTAGCGTTGCTGAAACTCCACCGGCGGTTGCAACGCAACCTCCAGTTGCGCCTTGTCCCAGTGCTTGCCGGCGATTTCGCCCGGATAAACCCACCGCTTAGACCCGTCGTCGTGGACGCCTTGATGCGTGAACGCATGTGGCAGATACATGTGGACGCTATAGACCACGCCCGGCACGTCGAGCGGGCGCAGTTCGTTCAAGCCCTTCGGGTCGCCCCACTGCGCCGGCTCGATGATGATCGCGTGCTTGCGGTCAATCGCCCGCACCGCGCGCGCCGCACGCCAGGCCAGTTCCTGCCAGTCCGCCGCCGACTCGGACACCTCGTCCTCGACCGGCTCGTTGGCGAGATCGTAACCCCATACGGCGCGTGAGTCCTTGTAACGTCGCGCCATCTTCTGCCAGACCTCGATGAACTTTTTCTGCGCGGCCTTGTCGTTGAACAACCCGCCATCGCTGCCGACGTAGCCGCTGACAGTCCGCTTCCCGCCCGGCGGCGAATGCAAATCCACCACCACCATCAGCCCGTATTTCTCGCAGAGCGGCAGCGCCGCATCGAGCTTGGCCAGTTCGCCCTCCAGCCACGCGTCGTAGTCGCTCAGCGTGAATGAAGTCTCGCAGCGCCGTGCGTGGCGGGTGAGTTGCCAGCGGATCACGTTCGCGTTCCACTCCTGGCCGAACGTGCGCAGGCCGGCCTCGTCAATATTCGGACTGAACCTCGCCCCGCGCAGCCGCGGCAGGTTGTGGCCCTTGAAGACCGGTCCCTTCGCGACGCGCGCCGGCGCGGGCGGCAACGTCGGCCGGCGCACGACGACGCGCACCTCGTCGAACCACGCTTTGCCGGTCACCGCTTCGAGGCCGAGGCAGAGCGTGAGCCGCGTCGCGTCGGCCGGCACGCGCGCCGTGAAGAAGCACCGTTTCCAATCGAACGAGCCGGTGTCGAGCGTCGCCGCGGGCCATTGGTTGCCCACTGGCGAGACAATGGGCGCCATGAACTTCACGCCGTTATATGGCTTCGGCTTCTCGCTGACGTTCTCGGCCTTGATCATCGCCGAGAAGCTCAGCACGCAGCCGCGCACGCGCTCCACCGGCAACGTCATCTGCGCCAGCGCCGCTTTCTCGATACAAAGGGCGTGGCCGCCTTGAAATCCCGCCGCGAGCTTCGCCGGCCCCGACCAGGCGGCGAGCGTATTGGTTCCCTCGAAGCCCGCCGCGAAGATGACGTCGCCCTTTGCCGGCGCAGAGTCCGCCATGACAGGTCGAACCAACACAGACGCGAGCAAGAAGAGGCAGCCAGCGAATGCCAACCACTGGGAGCGGCGACATTCCTGTCGCCGAATTACTGTTGTCGTGGAGCGACAAGAATGTCGCCCCTCCCAGCTAGGCGGAATCTCTTCGCTGCCCAGGTTTGTGACAAGCGCGGCCCTCATCCTTTGAACGCGGCTTTCATCTGCTTCAACAGCCGTGGCACGCCGGTGTAGGGGTCTTCCTTGGATTCGTATTCGAGCGCGACGAAGCCCTGGTAGTTCACGTCGCGCAGCATCTTCACGATGCGCGCGAGATCGCTTGGCTCGCCTTCCTTCGCGCCCTTGCGTTTGATCTCGGCCTTCACCTGCACGTTCACGGCGTAGGGCGCGCACTTTGCGAGGTCGGCATAGGGGTCGTCGCTGTGGAAATTGCCCGTGTCGAGATTGACGCCACACCACTTGCTCTTCACGGCGCGCACGATCTCCAGCAAACCCCCCGGCTCCGCAACGATGCCGCCGTGGTTCTCGATGCCGAGGTAAATCTGTTTCTTGCCGGCGTAGTCGCAGCATTCCTCCATCGCCTCGATGCAGAGCCTCGTCGCCTCCGCGGCGGTGCCGCCCTTTTGGGCCGAGCCGGCGAACACGCGGATATGCGGCGCGCCCATCACGGCGGCACGGTCCACCCACTTCTTCACGTCGGCGATCTGCTGGTCGCGCTTCTCGCCCTTGGGCAGGGTGAACGTGTTGCCGACCGACGTGCCGCTGACGGCCACGCCGCGCTTGGCCGCGCGCTCCTTCACGCGGCGCAGATAATCGTCCGTCACGTCCTTCGGAAAATAGTAGCTCGTCAATTCCGCGCCCTCGCAGCCTTGGTCGGCGCAGTAGTCCACGAACTGGAACATGTCTATCTGCTTCGCCGGGTCCGCCTGCGTCTTGCGCGCGTGGCTGGCGTCCTTGAAGAACTCGCGGAACGAATACGCCGCCAGGCTCAGCCGCAGCTTCGGCGGGCCGCTGCGCTTGATCGGCTCGATGGCCGCCGCGAAGCGGGGGTTGACGGCGCCAAGACCGGAGAGGGTTGCGCCAGCGCCGGAGAGTTTCAGGAAGTCACGTCGGGTCATGTGTTTCATGGTATGGGTCGGGTTGCCGGCCTATTCCTTCACGCACCATCGCGCCTTGTAGAGCCGCTGGCCGGGCAGCTTCAACGCGTTCTCAAAATCCAGCCATTGCACCGTGTCGCTCCACCAATGGCGGTCGCTGCCCTGAATGAGCGCGGTCAGCTTTGTCTTGGGATGGATGCTCACGCACTTGACGCCCCGCTTGTTCCCCCAGGTCATGTGAGGGAAAAACGCCCGTCGTTCGGGGTCGAACACATAGACGTGCGAGCCGGTGGTCAGCACCAGGATGTCGAAGTCCGGCGCGGCCTGGAGATCGTGCCCGCCCGGGTCCGGCAGCGGATAGGAGTTCGCCATGTGGAGTTTCGGTTCCGGACTGGCCCAGTTCACCAGCCGGTAGCCGTTCAACTCCTCAGACCCCAGCGCCCACAGCGCCTGCCGCTTCTCATCCCACACCACCCCGTGAGCCGAGTGCATCTCGGTTGTATAGATCGGTTCGCCCGGCTGGTTCAGGTCGAAGACGGCCAGCCGGTTTCCTTCCGCGTGCGTCGAGGCCGCAACGACCACGCGGTTGCGCGGCAGCATCTCCGCCGAGTGCGCGTTGCCGACGAACGCCGAGAACAACGCCTTGCCGCTGGCGCGCTCCACCAGAGCCACGCCGCCGCCCGACGACGTGATCAGAATCTTTTTCCCGCCCTCAACCGGTTTGCACTCGTCTGTGGCGCCGAACTTGTCCTGAAGTTTCTCCGGCAGATTCGGACAGTCCTTGGCCCGCCACGACCAGACTTTGTTCGTGGAGATCTTGTCCGGCCCGCTGACTCGCAAGGCAAACACCTCGTCCCAACCGCAAAGGATCAGTTCATCGTCGGCCTGGGCTGCTGGCGATGAGAACAACCACGCCGTCAACAACAGCATCAGGAACCGGCAAAGTGGCCACGGCTTGGCGTCCATGAATCTGCACTCAACCACGGTCAGCGGGTCCGTGCAAGCCCGCTTGATGGCGGCTGCCGGTATTCCAGACACCGCCAAGGGGTCAGGGCGCTGGCGTGACTTCGATGACTGCCAGCTTGCCGGGCGGCAAGGAGATGGCAACACGGTCGTGGTGTTTCAACTCGATCTTTTTGCCGGCGAAGAGATAGCGGCCTGGTTCAAGCTCCCACAACCTCAGCCCGACTTCGCGCGGCTGCGAGTCGAAGTTGAAGGCTGCGAGCTTCAAATGGCGCGCGTCGTGTTCGAGCACCAAGGCGGCAAAATCCTGCGGTGGATGCTCGTAGCTGACGGCCATCTGCGGCCAGCACGATTCGATCGGTCCCGGCCCGCCGAGCATCATGTCGGCCAGCGCGGTTGCGGCCGACTGGATCGAGTGCGCGGAGTGATCATTGCTCGTCACCGCTTTCTGGGTCTTGTCGTAGAACCACCAGGTCAGCGGCCCCCACTGGTCGGCCAGGTCATGGCTGAGATTGTCGCACGCCTTCACCAACAGCGCATCGTCCCGCGCAACAAGCCAGCCGAGGTAAAGCTGCGGCCCGGCGCTGGCGGTGCGCGGCATCTGGAACGCGCCGACTTCAGCGGAAATCTTGAGCCAGAGTCCGGGCAGCGCGCGGTCGCAGTAGTAATAGGTCGCGTGGCCGTCGGCGAGCCTGGCCGCCAGCGTTTGCGCCCAGTTCTTGAAGGCGGGATCGAGCGAGCGGTCGCCGGACGCGATGCGCCACGCCACAGCGATGTTGGCGATGGTGCCAAGGACGTTGCCGAACTCGTGCGACGACTTGCCCGGCTTGATGCCACCGGGCAGATGATTGACCGCGCGCTTCACGACGAGGTCTTCGAGCGTGGCTTTCACCGGCGCGAGATACTTCGTGTCGCCCGTCATGCCGTAACAGGCGATGAGATGGTAAAGCAGCGCCCGCATCGGCGGCGGCCATGTGGATTGGCCTGACGGCTTGCCGTCCGCAAAGCGCACTTGCGACGGCAGCAGGCCGCCGGGAGTTTCCGCCGCGGCTTCGACCCAGGTGTCCGCATAGTCGAGCAGCAGCTTCTTCCATTTCGCATCACCGTCGCGCCACACGGTGAAAAGGCCGGGCTTGAGCGCCTTCGCCCCCTCGGTGATGTCAAAAGGGTTCTTCTCGTCCATGCGCGGCTCGCGGGTCTTTCGGTCGAAGCCGAGCATGTAGGACCGAAGCTGCAACCGGCCGCGCCCGTTGCGCGCCAGCCAATGCTTTTCCAGCGCCGCCATCACCGCACGGCAGCGCTCGACCCACTTCGGGTTGTTGTCATCGAGCACGACCATGTGCGGCTGGCTGTAGCTCGTCGGCTCGGCGGAGTGTTCGACATCGGAATAGACATCGTAGCCTTGCGACTGGATTGGTTCCGTGTTCCAAACGCCATCGGCCAGCACGCGCAACGACTCGAACACTTTGCGGTCATCAAGCCCCAACACGAGCAGCGGCCAGCCCGTGACAAGTTCCACGTCGTCCCCGTATTCGCCGCCGAACTGGCCGTCGGCCTGCTGGTGCGTGATCCACCAGTGCGCCCACAGGCGATACTTCGCGAGAGCCTCGCGTTGAGCGAGCGCCCACGCCGGCGCGCCAAGTTTCTGGAATTGGCCGGTGCGCGTTTCCTCCGCTTTGACTTTGGCGGACCATGCGTTGCCTTCGGCCTGAAGTCGGGTCTTGATCTCTTCAAGAGACGGCTTCGGCGCACGCGCGGCTTTGGCCTTCTTGTCGGCCGCGGCGATGAACTTGAACGTCGTGCTCCACGCGCTCCACGCGCCGCGTTTGTCCCTGGCGCGCACGCGCCAATAATAGGTCTCGCCCGGATTCAGCCAACCGGAAGGGATGGACCATTGAGGCGCGCCGCTGCCGGTGACGCGCTCCAGGTCGCAGCACAATGGCCATCGCATCTCCGGGTCGGCGCGAATCTCCACCCCGTGGTCCGCGATCGCATCGCCGTCGGCGTCCGTCGCGGGTCTCCATGACAACGCCCCATCCGCGTAACGGCCTTCACCCGGCGCTGCGGGCGGCATGTTCTCCGGCGACTCGCGCCAGCGGTGTGTGACGCGGATGCTTCGCGAACCGGTGGAATCGTCGGCGTATTCGATTGCGTTTCGACCGAGCGCGAGCGACGGCGACGCGTGGACGTTCATCTCGACATCGGTCTCGATGGAGACATCCTCCAGCCGGAAGTCCTCGCGTTTGCCGCCGATCTTCAGAATCTGGACGTTGAGCCAGTATTGATACTTCGCGTTGGTGCGTTTGGTGGCGATGACGTCGTCCAGGCTGATGACGATGTTGGTGTCCTTCTGCTGGCGGTTGTCCCAGAGGCAGGTCCAGTCCTTGCGGTCGAACGAGATGTCCACGCGCAACAGGCCGCCGCCTTTATCCTGCCTGACGACCCGGCCGGTGAACCGTCCGCCGACGATGCACCACGGCGACGACACCGGGATGATGTGCGAATCCCACGCGTGCTGCTCGTGCATCAATGGTTTGGGCAGACGATAAATGATCTGGCCGTTGGCAAACTTCGGCCGCGTCGGCACGTGGCGGCTGTTATCGTGGAACTTGCCGATGTTGTCCCAGCGATAAACAACCGATTCGCCCGGGCGCAGGCTCAGCACGTTCGGCGCGCACGAGCCGGCCTCGTAAGCCGTGCCGGTGTTCTTGTCCAGATACCAGCCGCCGTGATTCGCGTCGTCCTTCGCGTCCGTCCTGGCGAACGGCCCGTAATGATGCGTGCGGCGGATCAGATCGCGGTCGCGGATGCAGTCCTCGACGCCGGCGATGGTCTTGTTGTCACGCCGCAGGTAGAACACGCGCATGTCGGCGTCGAGCATGTGCCACGCCTCCTCGAACCACACCTCGCTGATCCAGTGGGTCGTGGCGAAGTTCCAGACGCGCGTCTTCAGCCCGGCGTGTTCCCAGAGCTTCGCGAGACTGATCGCGGCGCACGAGCAGCCGCTGTTCTCGTAGCTGTTGAGCAGGTGAACCGCGTCGAAAAGGTCGCTCTTGATGACGCCTTCCTCGACCCAGCCTTCCGGCCCGTTGTAGTGATAGAGGCTGTCGCGAACGAGCATCCAGATCGCCAGCGCCTTCTCGCGGTCGGTGAGGCCGTCGCGTTTGCCGGCACAGCGCCGATACGCCTCAGCGACAACGCCATCGAGCGACCGGCGGTTGCCGCGGCCGTTGGCGGTAAGTCGCACGTTGTCCACCGGCTGATCGCCGAGGTTCTCGATGCGGACCTCGACGTTCGGCTCGAACAACGGCCGCTCCATCGTGTTGCGGCCGAACACCGGCTGGCTGGCGAGGGTGTTCTGCGCGTCGAGCGTGCCGCCGAGTTCGATGACGTAACGATGGGCCGGAGTCGTGACGGTCTCGATACGCTCTCTCGAAACTGTCTCGCCGGAGGCGACAGCGAGGCCCGCCAGAAGACTGATCCAGAGCGATATGCGGTTCATATGCGGCCCTCGTTATCTCCGTTTCGCTTTGCCCTTCAATGCCACCCACTGGTCGCCCTGTTTCACGAACTCCCCCTCCTTCGATATCTGTTTCACAGGCATTCCGCGATCAAACCACCAGTGAACAGCTTCGATGGGTCCAGCGCCCTGCTCGCCGTAGCGGATGGATTCGGTAATGAAACCTTCGGCATTGAAGATCTCCCTGTTCATCAGTTTCTCGTCGCGGTCGTAATACTCGCGCTGCGCCAGCTTGCCGGTCTCGAAGGTCTGACGGCGGATCGCCTTGCCGTCGGCATTGAAATCGTGGCGGCGGACGAGCACGCCGTTGCGATGCCATTCGCGATGAATGACGCCGTCGTGGAGATGGACAATCTCGCGCACCGACCGGCCTTCCAGCCAGCGGTCACTGGTCCACAAAAACTCCTTCGGCGGGTCGGCCAGCACTTGCAGCTTTGCGGGCCTCTCCACGCGCAGCGGAGGCGACGGCTCGCTTTCCAAACCGCTCCACTCGACCGCGACGGCGCTATAGTTGCCGGGCTGAAGCTCGACGCTCGCTCCGGCGCGCAGCGGCTTCTCCGTGAGCTTTCGCCCCTCACGCAGCAGGTGATAGCCGGCCGTTTCGTAGTGCTCCTCGCCGGGGATCAGTTGCGCCTCGCCGCCGGCCATGCGC
This sequence comes from Verrucomicrobiota bacterium, assembly GCA_016219905.1. Taxonomy (GTDB): domain Bacteria; phylum Verrucomicrobiota; class Verrucomicrobiia; order CAIQCK01; family CAIQCK01; genus JACRKA01. Next base: position 4,675 of record JACRKA010000376.1, on the reverse strand, counting down.
AAGTGGGGACGGTCCGGTTTGCGGATGACAGCGACATAGACGTCGGTCTGCCGCTGGCGCAGCAGCGCGGGGTGATCGTCGCCGATGGACTTTTGCATCGGCCTCTGCGCGCCGGGCAGTTGCCGCCATTGCTCGTCAGTCAGACAGCGCGCCTCGAACGATGTCACCGCCATGCCGGGCTTCAACGGACACTCGAGCGTGCCGTGTAGCGTCCGCGTCAGGCCCTCAAACGTCGTCTTCGTCTTGCGCTGGTAGCCCACGACCTCGCGCCGGAGCACGACCGATCCTTTGTCGGGAAAGCCATCCGTTGACCGCACGCGCAGCACATCGCGGTCGGTCTTCGAGCCACTCTCGATAAACGTCAGCGGCCCGTCCTTGAGGTCGTAGTTGGACACGAAGCCGATCTTGGTGCCGTCGGGGCTGCCTTTCGGGTCGGCGTCGTAGATGCCGGAGTCGTCCTTCACCGTCGCCGGGTAACAGATGATCGAAAGCGGCTCGATGAAATGCCAGCCGTCGCCGCTGCGCAGGTCGGCGACGTTGTGGTCGCCGCAGACGTAGCGCCCGCTGCGGCCGCACGGGCTGATGTCGCCGACGCTGACGGACGCGAGGGTGTGGACGTTGCTGGGGAACGGCTCGTTCCAGCGCCGGCCGCGCACGAGGCCGTTGCCGAGCAGGAGGAACTCGCCGTTGCCGATCCACGACATGTGGCACTGCTGCAACGTCGGCACCGCCATGCGCTGGTTGCGACCGTCGAGGTCGTAGAACCAGCGCGTCGCGGCGAACGGCTCGCTCTTGTGGTCCTGGCGCGTGAAGAAGACCGGATGCCGCGGGTTGGGCAGCCACTGGCCGCCAGCCACCTCGCGGAGTTCCTCGACTGCGCCGCCGGGCAGCGCGATGCGCACGGTGATGATCTCCGGGTCTTGCTTGCGGAACCGTTTCGCGCCAAGCAGCCACCGGTCGTCGTGCGTGGTCTCGCCAAGCAGCTCCACGCCGGGCGCGAGCGTTTTCGTCGCGCCTGTGTCGAGGTCGAGCCAGCGGACTTCAACGGTCCGCTCGCGTTTGGTTGCCCCGGTCCCGGCAATGCGCACGTAGAAGAGCCAGTTGCGCGACTTGGCCCAGCGTGGATTGAACCCGCGCTCGACCAGCCGGTCTTGATTCGCAAGCAAGTCGTAGAGATGGACCTCGTCTGTCGCGTCGCTATACCGGCCCTCGTGTGGGGCATACCGCGTGTAGCAGAGGTAACGTCCGTCGGGACTCCAGCACTGCGTGTTGTGGTAGTTCGCCCAGTGCCGGATGGCCGGCTCGTTGGTGATGCGCCAGACGCCGAGGTTGTTGCCGTTGTTTGGCGTCCGGAAAACTTCCTTCGCCGAAATCGCCGCCGGCCAGAGCGCCAACCATGCGACCATCACGGCGCTCCCAAACCACACTGAGCCTCGCATCGTTTTCATTTGCTTCGATGACCAGTCATATCGTCAGGATTCGGTTCGTGTCTCAACATCACAACTCCGCCGCAACCTGTTTCACGACCGCTCGCAGACCCTTATCGCAAGCCAACCGCTCCGCCAGCCGCCGCACCGCCACCTGCGCCCGCCTGTCTCCACCCGGCGTAGAACGCGGCAACGAAGAACGCTTCTGCCAGCAGGGTGAACGCACCATCGCTGACCGACAACCAGTCATGCAACGCTTTTGCAGAGGCCGGGTCACCCGTCAACTGAACTGCCAGCTCGTAACCGTTGGAAAGCGTGTCACAGACGACCGACACAAGCATGGCCGCGAATCCCGCAGCGATTGGCCGGAACATTTCCCGGCGGAATTGAAGGACCTCCCGGCGGGAAATCACCATGACCCCCAATCCAATGACCCCGTAGAGCGCAATGATAGCATCGTCAATCCGGTCCGTGAACGGTGTCTCGGTGATCTGGAAAGCCCGATGAATGAAGAAGTCCATGGCTTCATGAATCTCGAAGACTTCGTCGAAAGCCAGGAAAACGAACCCACAAGCCGCGAGAAACCAGACAAGCGGCGCACCAAAGACAGAGGGAGATCCTCCGCGCCGCTTCCAATAGATGCAAAAAGAGAGAGCACCAATGGCCAGCAACTGCGCACAGGAAACAAATGTGACATAGCGGCCCTCTCCAAAGTAGCGGCTGGGGTCTCCAGTATTAGAGAGGCCCCGGGCAACCGCGGAAAGGACCACCACGATATCGAGCAGAACAATTGAAAACAAGAAGCGGGCAGGACACATGACGGGAGTGTGGGGCAAGCAACTCAAATCTCGCAACTAAATTGCCTGGCGTCGTTGTCTTCGTTTCCCTCTGTGACTTGCCGTTGTCATTTGTCGCCGAAATCGCCGCCGACCAGGTCGCCAGCCACGCAACCATCGCAGCACCCCCAAGTCATACTGAGCTTCGCATCGTTTTTATTTGCTTCGATGAACAATCTCATCACCACAATCACATCCCCCGATTTCACACCTCCGGCAGTTTCCATTCGCCGCGGAAGGGGCGCGGCTGGAGCATTGCGTTCGCCGCGTCGTCGTTCGCGAAACGCTCGGTCTGCGGGTCCCACTTGAGTTTGCGGCCTTGTTTCACGGCGATGAGCGCGAGTTGGCAGAGCGTGTCGGAGCGCACGGCAGTCTCGATGTCACAGATCGTGCGGCTGCCGGTCTTGATCGCGTCGAGGAAATTGCGGGTGTGGTGGTTGCTGATGGCCAGCTTGACCGGCATGGTATCGTATTTGTTCTGCGGGTCGCGCAGGAAGTTCTCGTCCGTCGCCTCGATCATGCCGCGCTTGACGTGGACCCAGCCGGATTCGCCAATGAACCGGATGCCGTGCTGGAAACCTGTGGTGCCATCGCTGACAAACGTCACCGGCGTGGCGTTGGCGAACTCGAACCGCACCTTCCATCGCTGGATCGCATCGAACCCGCCCTCTTTCGGAAACTCGCCCGTGCCCTCGACCGAGCACGGCCCGGTGGCGTCGGTGCCGTTGCCCCATTGCGCGATGTCGAGATGATGGATACCCCAACAGGAGATCATGCCGAGCGAGAAGTTGCTGATGTTCTCGTGGTTGTCGCGGCTGAGTTTCTTCTCGTTGAACGGCGTCATCGGCGCCGGGCCGACCCAGCGGTTCCAGTCCACGAAGTCCGGCACCGGCTGTTCTTCGAACGCCGGACCGCTCTTGCCGCCGGGCGCGCACACAACAATCTCCTTCATCTTGCCCAGCCGGCCGTTCAATGCCAGCTCGCACGCCCAACGGAACTTCATCTCCGACCGCTGCTGCGTGCCGAACTGGAACACGACGCGCTTCTTCCGCGCCGCGTCGCGCACGCGCCGCGCTTCCTCGAACGACATCGCCATCGGCTTTTCGTGGAAGATGTGTTTGCCGCGCAGGATCGCATCCAGCGCCGGCACGCTGTGCCAATGCACCGGCAACGCCATCAGCACCGCATCAATCGAAGCGTCCGCGTTCAGTTCGCGGAAGTCGGTGAACACCTTCACGTCGGCGTTGCCGTAGGCTTGCGCGATGCGGTCGCGCGCGGCCACGATGCGCCGCTTGTTCACATCGCAGATCGCCGTCACGCGCACGTCGTCTTGGGCGAGAAAATTCATCATGTCGCCCACACCCTGCGCGCCAACGCCGATGACGCCTACGGTGATCTTGTTCGAGGGTGTCGTCTGCCCCGCCACGCCCAGCACGTGCGCCGGCACGAACCACGGCGCAGCGCCTGCCGCCAACATGGATTTGAGGAACGACCGGCGTGTTGGAGGATTCATCAATGGTTTGAGTGTTCTCGTGGTCGGCTCCGCTGTCTTTTCGCTGTTATTGGCCGAGCGTGCAAGCTTCAGTCAACGCTGTTACGCCAAGTCATGGCAGGCAAGGAAACCCAAAGGTTTCATGCGAATGCCGACTGTGGGCGTTCTTGTTTCGGTGGAATCAGTGGAGCTTCGCCGGTTGATACGAGAACGATTGCCAATACTTCGCATCAATCAGGTAGGGGTCGGCAGGATCGTGGCGGTCGTCGAACGTGGCGGGCAGGATGCCGAAACGTTTCATCTCCCGCAGGTATTCCGGCCGCGGCCTGAATCCGGCCATATCGAAACGCTTGATGCGGTTCAGTTCGTCCGACACCTTGCGGATCGCGGCGAGAAGCTTCTGGTAATCGGCGTCCTGTGTGTCGCGGAACGTTGGCGGGCAGGTTTTTGGTTGAGTAGTGGCGTAACCACCAGCTTCCTTGGCCAGCGGGGCGAGCAGCAGGAGCGAATCCTGCGGGCGGCTCAGGTTGTAGAGCAGATGCCGTGAGAGCCGCAGCCGGACCATCATTTGCGGCTCTTTCCAGCGACCCGCGTTGCGGTCGCCACAAATCCAATACGGGTCTTCGCCCTGCCGGTCGAAACAGGGGCCGTCGGGCAGGACGAGGTTTCCGGTGTGACAACTGGCACAGCGCCTGGCGACGACTGCGGCGGCCTCGCGCACTTCCGGCCACTCGTTGATCGGCCCGCCGTCGTTGGCGGTCTTGTAGTAACCGCCGATCATTCCCGTTCCCAGCGCGGCGTAGGTGCCCGGATAGGTGGCGCCCGCCTCGATCCAGTAGCGGATGGCGCGGATTTCGGCCGCCGACAGGTTCGTGTCGTGGTGGCCGCGCAGCTTCTTCATGAGCGGGCTGGCGACGGCG
>JACRKA010000382.1 GCA_016219905.1 Verrucomicrobiota bacterium | reverse complement strand
TGCAGGTGCTTTCGCCAAGCAATCGGATGATCTCGGCGGTTTCTATCTCGCGCCGGGCGATGCTTGGTTCGACAACGCCCGCGACCTCGGCCAGCAACGTTGCGATGGCCGCGGCCGCATCGGGCCGGCGCAACGCGGCCATCTTCTCGGCCATGTCGCGACGCGTGCCGGTGACGAGCATCTCCTCGATGGCGCGGGCGAGCATCTCGCCGGAGGTTTCGGCCTGCGTCATCACGCGCGCGCCGCTGTTGTGGGCGGCGAACTGGGCGTTGAAGAACTGGTGGTTGTCGGCGGCGGCCGGGAACGGCACGAGGATCGCTGGCAGTCCGAACCACGCCAGTTCGGCCAAGCCCGCCGCGCCGGAACGCGAGACGGCCAGCGTCGCGGCGCTGTAGGCCAGTTCCATTTCCTTCTGGAACGGGCGGACGACGGCCTTGAAGTCGGTGGTTTCCCACGCCGCGCGGAGGCGCTCGAAGTCGCTCTCACCGGTGAGATGGATGAACTGGAGTTGACGCACGAGGTGCTTGAGGTGCGGGAGCGCGGCGAGGACGAGGTCGTTGAGGCCGCGCGCGCCCTGGCTGCCGCCGACGACGAGGACGGTCTGGCGACGCGTCTCGAGGCCGAGCTGCCAGCGGGCGTCGCCGGCCGGGCGCTTGCGGAGCGAGGCGCGGACGGGCGTGCCGGTGTTGACGACGCGGCGGCCGGGCAGCCGGGCGGTGCATTCGTCCATGCCGACGGCAACGGCGGCGGCGAAGCGCGCGAGGAGGCGCGTGGCGCGGCCGGGGATGGCGTTGGAGTCATGCAGGACAATCGGGACGCGGCGGCGGCGCGCGGCGAACACCGGCGGGGCGGAGGTGAAGCCACCCATGCCAAGGACCACGTCGGGTTTGAAGTCGTCGAAGAGTTGGCCGCAGAGGCGCGTGGCACGGAGCTGTTCGGCAAGGAATGTGACGATGCGCGGCGAGGTCCAGGGCGGCAGGCCGATGCCGGGAATGGCGCGGACCTCGACGGTCGCGGCGAGTTGGAAGGCGTGGCGGTCAATCTCCTTTTCGGAGACGAGCAGCAGGACGCGATGGCCGCGGAGACGAAGCGTCTCCGCCACCGCCACCCCGGGGAAGAGGTGGCCGCCCGTGCCGCCGCAGGCGATCGCTACATTCATCGTTGCAACCTTGTTGTCATCAAACAGCCGTGGCCCGCCGTGCAAACGGACTGGCCGGCACCGGCTCGGACGCGCCCGCATGGCGGGCGATGCTCAGGAGCAGGCCGACGCAGGCGAGCATCACGCAAAGATTGGAGCCGCCGTAGCTGACGAACGGCAGCGGCAGGCCTTTGTTGGGCATCAGCGAGGTGACGACCGCCAGGTTGATGAGCGCCTGGAAGCCGATCAGCGAGACGATGCCCATGCCGAGCAAGCAGCCGTAGAGTTCCCGCGCGCGCGTGCTGACATAGACGCCGACGGCGATCAGCACCACGAACGCGATCAGCAGCGCCGCCATGCCGATGAGGCCGAGCTCCTCGCCGCAGATCGGGGCGATGAAATCGCTGGAGGCGTAAGGCAGGTAGTGCTCCTTGGTGCGGCTCTGGCCGAGGCCGACGCCCCAGATGCCGCCGCAGCCGAAGGCGAGCATGCCTTCCCATTGCTGGTAACAGGTGTCCTGGATGTGATGCCAGAAATCGTAGAAGTCCCGGATGCGTTTGCCGCGCACCGGGTCGAAGACGAGAAACCACGCGAAGAGGCCGCCGCCCGCCAAATAGGTCGGCACCAGCAGCCACCAGCGCACGCCGCCGAGGAACATGATGCACAGCGCCACCAGCGCGATCAGCGCGGAGGTTCCCGCGTCGGTTTCCATCACCACGAGGCTGACGACGACGCCCATGATCAGCATCGGCATGAAGAAACCGTGGCCGAGGTCGGAGCGGTCCTGCCGGAACAGGAAGAACTTTTTCGCGCTCACCTCCTGCACGTTGCGCTGCCAGCGGTCGAGGTAGTGGGCCAGCAGGAGGATGACGGCGATCTTGCCGAGTTCGGACGGCTGGAGCGTGACGGGGCCGAAGCGCAGCCAGCGGCGGGAGCCGTTGATCATCTGTCCGATGCCAGGCACGAGGACAATGGCGCAGAGCGCGAAAGCCACGAGCCAGAGCAGCCAGGAGAGTTTCCGCCAGCGCGCGTAATCAACGCCGGCGGTGACCAGCATCGCGATGAGGCCGATGCCGATCCAGAGGAGCTGACGGTTGAGGAACCAGAGGGGGTTGTGGTCGTATTGCGCGGAGCGGAGGGCGTAGGGGTAGCTGGCGCTATAGAGCATCACCAGTCCGAAGCTCAGCAGGAACAAGACGCAGACAAGTATCGCGACGACGCTTTTCTTCAACGGACCTCAGTTTTCATGTTGTCGGTGACCGCCCCAACCGCCGATCTGGTCTGGGGTAGCCCTCCGCGGTTATATATGAACGACTTTCTTGCTAATTGCCGGGCGCGGGGCCAGGAGGCGGCGTGCTCGGCGCGCGGGGCGGCGGCGGCAACGCCGGTGGCGTGGCCAAACCCGGCGCGGCGCCTTCCGGAGCGCCAGGCGTCGGGACCGTCGGGGCCGGCACGGCCTCGGGTAACGGGATGCCGTGGGCCGCGGGCGCAGCACCCGCTGCAGCCGGGGCGGCGCCACCGGGCACGTTCAGCTTCTGGCCGATCTGCAACTTTTTCGGGTCAAGCCCCGGATTCGCATCCATCAGGGCCTGGAGTTTCACAGTCAGCTTCTTCGCGATCTTGTCGGGCGTATCGCCGGCCGCGACGACATACTGGCCCTCGGCGTTCACGGCGCCGGCTCCGGCCGGCGCGGCGGCGGCCTTCTTCGGGGCCGCCTTCTTCTTTGCCGCGGACTTGTGCGCGACGACCTTCTGGCCGCTCTCCTGCGGGGTCGGGATCTTGAGCTTCTGGCCGACGCGGATGACGTCGCCGGAGAGATTGTTGGCGCCCTTGATCGCGGTGACGGTGGTGCCGTATTTGTGCGCGATGCCCGAGAGCGTGTCGCCCTTGCCGACGCTGTGGGTCGTTTCCTTCAACGCCACGGGGAAGGCCGGCTTGGTCTCCACCGGCGGCAGGACGGGCATCGTGCTGACGGGCGGAGGCGGCGGCGCTGTCTCCGGCAAGGGGGCTATCGGCGTCGCGCCCGGTGGCGGGCCTGCGGCCACCTTGGACTTCGGTTTGCAACTTTCAAACACCATGATGCTGCCGATCACCGCAACGTGCACGCCGGCAATCAGGCCTATTTTCCACAGCTTCGAGTTCATGTTCGTTCTCCGTTCGTCTGCGTCTTGTTCCTGGTTCCTGTTGATTGTTCTACTCGCGAAATTTGTTAGCCGGACGCGAGCGCCCGGACGATCCGTTTGAACTGCTCACCGCGGTCTGCGTAGTCGCGGAACATATCAAAGCTTGAGCACGCTGGCGATAGTAATACTACATCGCCCGGCTGCGCCGCCCGCCGGGCCTGCTCCACCGCGTCCTGGAGCGAGCCGGCCTTCGCGCAACGCACCGCCGGCGACCACGCCGCGACCAGCTTGTCGCGCGTCTCGCCGATCAGCACCGCCAGCTTCACCTTCCGCCGCAGCGTGTCGTTCAGTTCCGCAAAATCAAATCCCTTGTCCTTGCCACCGGCGATCAACACCACCGCCTCGCGGAAACCCGCGAGCGCCGTCTCGACCGCGTCCACGTTGGTGGCCTTCGAGTCGTTGACGTAGCGCACGCCCGCGATCTCCGCCACCAACTCGCACCGATGCGGCAGCGGCCTGTAATCCGCAATCGCCGATCGAGCCGCCGCCAGCGGCACGCCGCACGCCATCGCCACCGCCAGCGCGGCCATGATGTTCTCCGCGTTGTGCGGCCCGCGCAGTCGCGTCGCCGTCATGTCCAACAACTCGCCCTCGCCTTCGGCCACGATCTTCGTGCCGTCCAGCCAGAACGCGCAGCCGGGCCGATGGCCCCGCGCGCTGAACCACACCTGGCGCGGCCCGTCCGGCTTTCGCAACGCGGCGAACCGGCCGCGGCAGTCCTCGTTGACCACCGCCCAGTCGTCCGCCTGCTGATTGGCGAAGATCCGCTCCTTCGCCGCGGCGTATTCGCGCAGCGACGCGTAGCGGTCGAGGTGGTCCGGCGTCACGTTGAGCATCACGCTCACGCGCGGCCGGAACCGTTCGATACGTTCCAATTGGAAAGAACTGACTTCCAGCACCGCCACATCCAGCGGCTCGCCGCGGGCCAGCAACTCGCACAACGCCAGCCCGATGTTGCCCGCCGGCGTCGTGCGTTTCCCGCCGGCCTGCAACACTCGCGCGCACAGCTCGGTCGTCGTCGTCTTGCCGTTGGTGCCCGTGACGGCCACCACCGGGCAGTCGCAAAAGCGGAAACCGAGTTCCAGTTCGCTGATGATCGGGACACGGGCCGCCTCCAGCTCGCGAACCAGGCTGTTTTCCGGCGGGATTCCCGGGCTTAACACGGCCAGGTCCGCTGCCAGCGGGGCCAACCCTTTCACGCCCAACCGCACGTCCACGCCCTGCTCGCGTAGCGACGACGCCACCGTTTGTAGGGCATCGCTGTCGGCATTGTCAACGGCGATGACGCGCGCGCCGCGGGCCGCCAGCAGCCGCGCCGCCGCCGCGCCGCTCCGGCCGAGGCCGAGCACCAACGCCGTTTGACCGTTCATGTTCATCGCTTACCGCAACTTCAAAGTCCCGACACCGATCAACGCAAAAATCAGGGACAGGATCCAGAACCGCACCACGATCTTTGTCTCGTCCCAACCCCTCAGTTGAAAATGATGGTGCAACGGCGTCATCAGGAACACACGCCGTCCCTCACCCGTGCGGCTCCGGGTCCACTTGAACCAGGTCGTCTGGATGATCACGCTCGCCGCCTCGACGACGAAAATGCCGCCGATGATCACCAGCGCCAGCGGTTGCTGGATCAGCAGCGCCACAACGCCGATCACGCCGCCGAGCGCCAACGCGCCCGTGTCGCCCATGAACACCTGCGCCGGATGGCAGTTGAACCACAGGAACCCCATCCCCGCGCCGAACAACGCCGCGCAGAACACCGCCAGTTCGCCGGCGTTCTTCTGGTGCGGGATGTGCAGATACTTCGCCAGCGTCGGCTGGTCCGCCACGTAAGCCATCACCGCCAGCGCCGCCGCGCATGAGATCGTGCAGCCGATCGCCAGCCCATCGAGGCCGTCGGTCAGGTTCACCGCGTTGGCGCTCGCGATGATGACCAACTCCACCAGCAGGATCGCCCACAGCCCCATGTCGGCAACGACCGGCTTCTTGAAGAAGGGCACCCACAACTCGCGCACGATCTTGTTCGTGTCGCTGTCGAGCCACAGCCACGCGCCGACGATGAGGCCGAGCACCAACTGGCCTATCAACTTCTCCCAACTGCCGAGGCCCTGGCGCACCTTCTTGCGAACCTTCAGGTAATCGTCAATCCAACCAAGTGCCGCCAGCCACAGCAGGCAGAACAGCGCCAGCCACACGAAATGCACTTTCGGGTTGGTCCACAACACCGTCGTCACCGTCAACGCGATCACGATCAGGATGCCGCCCATCGAGGGCGTCGCGCTCTTGCCCTTGCGCAACTCCGCCAGCTTCTTCAAGTCCGCGTGGTCGCCCACGTGCTCGCCGTATTTCAGCCGGCGAAGCCAGCGGATGACCATCGGGCCGAGCACGACGCTGATCAACATCGCCGTCACCGCCGCCATCACCGCGCGGAAGTTGACGTAGCGGAACACGTTCAACGGCCCCATCCAGTCGCTGAGTTGGTGCAGGTAGTAGAACATGGGCCTATCGCGCCAGCGCCTCGATCAACGGTTCCAGTTTCATCCCTCGCGACGCCTTGAGCAGCACACAGTCGCCGGCCTTCAGCCGGTCGCCCAGCGCCGCCGCCGCGCCGGCCACGTCCTCGCACTCGACCACCGCGCCGGCGGCCATGCCGCGCGCCCGCGCCGCCGCCGCGATGAACCGCGCCAGCGGCCCGACCGTCACCAGCAACGCCAGGTCCGCCGCGGCGGCCTCGACACCGATCTGCCGGTGCAAAGGCTCAGCCTGCGCGCCCAACTCCAGCATGTCGCCGAGCACCGCCACGCGCCGGCCCGCGCACGGCCACGCCGCCAGCGCCCGCAACGCGGCGCGCATCGAGTCGGGATTCGCGTTGTAAGCGTCGTTGATCCATCGCACACCGTTCACCGCCGTCACCTGCATCCGCATCGCCGGCAGCGCAACCTTCGCGAACCCCGCGGCGATCTCGTCGGGCGTCAAGCCGAGCACGCGCGCCGCCGCCGCCGCGAGCAGCGCGTTGGAAATCCAGTGGTCGCCGATGGCCGCCAACTTCACCGGCACGCGCGCGGCCACCGCCGGCAACACCAGTTCGAACGCCACGCCGCCCTCCCACCGCTGGATGTTCTCGGCCCGCACATCGGCGTCCGGCGCCAGTCCGGCGGTGACAACGCGGGCCCGAGTCCGCCCTCGCAGGAACGGAGTCCATCGGTTGTCCGCGTTGAGCACCGCCGCACCGTGGGCTGGCAAATTATCAATGACCGCCGCCTTCTCGCGCGCGACCGCGTCCTCGTCACCCATGCCTTCGAGGTGGGCGGGGCCGACGTTGGTGATGACGCCGATCTCGGCGGCAACCATCGCCGCCAGCGGCGCGAGTTCGCCGGGATGGTTCATGCCCATCTCGAACACGCCGACCTCGTGCATCGGCTGGATGCGCAGCAGGCTGAGCGGCACACCAATATGATTATTGAGGTTGCCCTCCGTCTTGATGGTCGTGAACCGCTCCGCCAGCAGCGTCGCGATCATGTCCTTCGTGCTCGTCTTGCCGTTGGAGCCGGTCACCGCGAGCGTGCGGACCGGCATGCGTTGGCGGTAGGTCGCGGCGAGCCGCTGCAAGGCTTGCAGCGTGTCGTCCACTTCGATCAACGGCAACGCCAGCGACGCCGGCAGCCTGCGCCGGTCGGAGACGATCGCCGCGACCGCACCGCGTTGGGCGGCCTCTTCCAGATAGTCGTGCCCGTCGAACCGCTCGCCGCGCAGCGCGACGAAAATCTCGCCGGGCCGGAGCTGCCGCGTGTCGCTGGAGACACCGGTATAGATCGCGTCACTCATGGCGGTGCTCAGCTTTCCGCCGCAGGCGCGGACGGCGAAGGTGATGGTTCGGCTTTCTTGCATTGCAGAAACTCGCGCGCGACCTCGCGGTCATCGAAGGAGATGACCGTGTCGGCAAATTCCTGGTAGGTCTCGTGGCCCTTGCCGGCGATGACCACAATGTCTTGCGGCCGGGCGAGGCCCAGCACGCGGCCAATGGCTTCGCGGCGGTCCACGAGCACTTCGTATTTCGACTCGCCCCCGGCCTGCGCGAAACCTTCCTCGATCTGCGAGATGATCGTGCGCGGCTCCTCTTTGCGCGGGTTGTCGGAGGTCACAACGGCAAAGTCGGCCAGTTCGCCCGCGACGCGGCCCATCAACGGGCGCTTCTTCGCGTCGCGGTTGCCGCCGCAGCCGAAACAGATCAGCAGCCGGCCTTGCGTCGTCTCGCGCAGCGTGGAGAGCACGTTCTTGAGGGCGTCGTCGGTGTGGGCGTAGTCCACGAACACCTGGAACGGCTGGCCGCAGTCAATCCGCTCCAGCCGGCCCGGCACCTGCGGCAAGCCGCGGAGCGCGCGGGTCATCACCGGCAGTTTCACGCCGAGCGTCAGGCACGCGCCGACGGCGGCAAGGGTGTTGGAGACGTTGTAGCGGCCGAACAGCGGCAGCGTGATGCGCTCGACGCCCTTCGGCGTGACGATCTCGAAGCGGAGGCCGACACAGTTGCTCTTGAGTTCCTGCGCGCGGACCATCGCGTCATCGCCGGTGCCAAAGGTGAGTTTCGCTGCGCGGAGCGGCATCGCGGCCAGTTCGCGCCCGCGCGGGTCGTCGAGGTTGATGACGGCCATGCCGATCTTGCCGTTGCTGGAGAGCAATTTGAAGAGGGCGGCCTTCGCCTCGAAGTAGGCGTCCATCGTCTTGTGGTAGTCGAGATGGTCCTGCGTGAGGTTGGTGAAGACGGCGACATCGAAATCAATGCCGAAGACGCGCTTCTGGTGGAGCGCGTGGCTGCTGACCTCCATGACCACCGCGCCGCAGTTCTGGCGCTGCATCTGGAACATCATCTCGTTCAACTCGACCGCCTCGGGCGTGGTGCGCGTGGCGGGGATGACGCGCGAGCCGATCTCGTAGCGCACGGTGCCGATGAGGCCGGTCTTGATGCCGGCCTCTTCGAGGATGCGCTTGATCATGAAGGTAACGGTGGTTTTGCCGTTGGTGCCGGTGACGCCGATGACCTTCATCTTGCGATACGGGTAGGCGTAGAAGTGCGCGGCGAGCCGGGCCATCGCCTCGCGCGCGTCGGGCACGCAGATGACCGTGGCGCGTTTGCTGGCGGGCGGCGCTTTTTCGACGAGGATCGCGCCCGCGCCGCGCTGGACGGCCTGTTCGATGAACTGGTGGCCGTCGCTCTTGGTGCCGGGCAGCGCCACGAACAGGCTGTCGGGCGTCACGCGCCGGGAGTCGTAATGGATCGCGAGGATTTCGCGGTCGAGCGGGCCGTCCACCTGGGCGCCGCTGAGAGCTTCGATGAGTTTATTGAGTCGCATGAGGGGATGAGGCCAGCCGCGACGTGTTGCTGTTTGCGCTCGCGGGCTGACTGGCAATTTCGTTCACAGGATGGTCAGGCGGGATGCTGAGGAACTTCGCCGCCTTTTCCGCCACGGCCCGGAACACGGGCGCGGCGACCTTGCCGCCGAAGTAAGCGCCGTCCGGGTCATTGGGGTTGTCCATCGAAATCAGGATGCACAGCTCCGGCTTGCGCGCCGGCAGGAAGCCGACGAAGGACGAATAGTATTTCTGCTCGTATTTTCCGCCATCGATCTTCTGCGCGGTGCCGGTCTTGCCGGCCACGTCGAATCCCGGCACCGCGGCGTCCGTGCCGGTGCCACCCTTTTGCGTGACGGTCGTCAACGCCTCCATCATCTGCGCGGCAGCATCGGGCGTGATGACCTGTTTCACCAGCGTCGGCTGGAACCGCTCAACGACCTGGCCTTCTTTGTTGATGAGCGCGCTGACTATCGTCGGTTTCATCAACCGCCCGCCGTTGGCGATGGCGCTCATGGCGGCGCACATCTGAAGCGGCGTCACGGCCACTTCGTGCCCCATCGGGATGTGCGCGATGCTGATCGCCGACCAGACGTTGGGCTTGTGGACGATGCCGCTGACCTCGCCCGGCAACTCGATGCCGGTCTTCTGGCCGAAGCCGAACGCGCGCATGTAGCGATACAGCCGTTCCGTGCCGAGCCGGATGCCGACGCGGGCCGCGCCGATGTTGCTGGACTTGGTGATGATCTGCAGGACGCTGAGCACGCCATAATGGTGCGCGTCATGCAGCGGCACGCTGCAATAGACAAACGGCGTGGCGCAGTTGAATGAATCCTCCAGCACCACCGCGTGCTCGTTCAGCGCGCCGGCGATGGTCACGATCTTGAACGTCGAGCCAGGCTCTGCGATGTCGGCGAGGCAGCGGTTGCGGAGCGCGTTCATCACGGCGGCCCGCTCCTGGGGCGTGCGGCAGCCGGCGAAGATCTTGTTCGGCGCGTTCGGGTCGAAGCCGGGCCGCACGGCCATCGCGAGCACCTCGCCTGTGCCCGGCCGCATCACGATGCCGACGACCGAGTCAGGCCGGCGCTGCGCCATCGCCTTGTCAAGCTCCTCCTCCAGCGCGCCCTGGACCAATTGATTCAGGGTGAGTTGCACGTCGCAGCCGTCGTGCGGGAGGATGTTCTGCTTTTCGTATTGCGGGAGCGGCTGGCCGCGCGCGTCCTTCTCGGTCACCAGCATCCCGTCGTAGCCGCGCAGGCTCCGCTCGAACTGCCGCTCGATGCCGTTCGCGCCGATATAGTCGTCGGTGATGTAACCGAGCACGTTGGTGCGGGCGTTGACGAGGTAGCCAAGCACGTGCGACGCGAGCGGGCCGTTGGGATAGATGCGCTCGAACTCGTCCTTATAATATGCGTAGATCGCGTTGCGGCGCGCCTCGGCCAGCTTGTTGGCCTGCCGGCGCGGAAGCTTCTTCGGGTCCAAGCCGAAATCGAGGCGGTAGATTTCGTTGGTCAGCCGGCTGTAAACCGCCTCGTCCACCTTGTGCGCGAGCACGACGTAATGGGTGTCGCGGCCCAGCTTCGCCCAGATGGCGCGCTCGTCCATGCCCAACACCTCGGCAGTCTTGCGGATGATGGCCGGCGCGACCGGCGCGGGCAGGTCAAGGCTGCTCAACAACATCGGGTCGGCGGCAACGATCTTCTTTGCGAGGCTGATGGCGAGAATCTCGCCGCCCGCGCCGAGGATGCGGCCACGGCGGCCCTCGACGACGTAGGTGCGCATGCGCTCCTTGTCGGCCTCGCCGGCCAGCCATTCGTGCTTGGTCACCTGCAAGTCCACGAGCCGCCAGCCGATGGCGGAGAAGCCCGACAACAACACGACCGCCACGAGCGTGGCCTGCCAACGATGGATGGCGCGGATCATTGCGTGCGGGATGTCGGCTGGGCCGCGGCGCGGCGGGGGTGGACGGCGGCCGAAGCAGCGGCGGTGCGCGGCGGCGGCGCGGGTTGATAGTGCGCGGGCACACGGACGATCTGGCTCTCGTAGGGCGTCACCAGCCCGATCTGCCAGGCGCGGTTCTTCGCGTCGAGCACCTGCGGCAGCTCGAGCTGCGCGATCTGGAGCGCGAGCCGGTGATTATTGTCAGAAGTCTCCTGCAACCGCGAGCGGGCCTGGTCAATGTCGCGGGCCAGCATCGCGTTCTGCGTGTGCTGCCACACGCACAGCATCGCGCCGGCGGCGATCACGCCGAAACCGGCGATCAGCTTCATCATCGGCCACAGGCGGACAGCGCCGCTTTCGCGGCGGCGGTTGGCTCGGGTCCAGGTCGGCATGAGGGTGTCTCCTTAGAGTTTCTCGGCGACGCGCAGGCGGGCGCTTCGCGCGCGGGGGTTGCGGGCGACCTCGTCGGCGGCGGGCCAGATGGGCTTGCGCGAGACGAGGCGCAGTTGGCGGCGCTGGCCGCAGCGGCACACCGGCAGGCC
The DNA here is from genome assembly GCA_016219905.1 of Verrucomicrobiota bacterium. Taxonomy (GTDB): domain Bacteria; phylum Verrucomicrobiota; class Verrucomicrobiia; order CAIQCK01; family CAIQCK01; genus JACRKA01. Next base: position 8,770 of record JACRKA010000382.1, on the reverse strand, counting down.
CGGCGGGCAGACGCACTCGGCCGATTTGCGCCGCATGAAATCCTTCACGATGCGGTCTTCGAGCGAATGAAACGCGATGACCGCGACCCGGCCGCCGGGTTTGCAGACATCAAGCGCCGCTTCCAGACCGCAGTTGAGCTGGGCCAGTTCGTCGTTGACGACGATCCGCAGCGCTTGGAACACCAGCGTGGCCGGATGCAGGTTGCGCCTGCCGCGGCCCTTCACACGCTCGATCAGTTCGGCAAGCTGCCGTGTGCGCGTGATCGGCTGCTTCTCGCGCGACTGCACAATCGCCGCCGCGAGCCGCTTGGACGCCGGCTCCTCACCATAGACGCGGAAGATGCGCATCAGTTCCTCGTAGCTGGCCTCGCGCAGAATGTCGGCCGCCGTGCGCTCCAGCCGGCGGTCCATCCGCATGTCCAGCGGGCCGTCCTGCTGGAAGCTGAAGCCGCGCTCCGCCGCGTCGAACTGCCGCGACGACACGCCCAAGTCGAGCAGCACGCCATCCACACCGCTGAGGTTCTCGCACACCGTTCTCATCTCCGAAAAATTCGCCTGCACCAACCGCACCCGTTCGCCAAACCGCGCCAGCCGCTCCGCTGCGGCGGCCAGCGCCTCGTCGTCAACGTCCAACCCGATCAACTTCCCGTCCGGCCCGGTCCGCTCCAACAGCGCCTCGGCGTGGCCGCCACCACCGATCGTCCCGTCGAGGAAAATCCTGCCCGGGGCCGGCTGCAGCGCCTCGACGCACGGGTCGAGCATCACCGGCGTGTGGTAACGGGTCATGATCGCCGCGCACCGTTGCCCCTCTCTCAGTCGCTGAACGTCCGTTTGTGGGAAGTGTTCATGATTTCCGCGCCATGCCGAAGAACCGGCCGGCCGCAGCCAACCACGGATGTTTCAGCTCGCCACCCGAGACGCGCTTGTGATGCTCCGCCGGCACGGCATCCTCGTCGTCGAAGATGTCGCGCGTGCCGGCGGCGCGGGAAAGAGACGCGCCCCGGTTCGGACCGCTCACGACCGCCGGAGTAGGTGTGAGCGGCGCAACGAACCGAGGCGCGGATCGGCTAAATTGTGGAAACACAGGACCGGTCGGCAGCGCAAAACGCCGCCCGCGGTCGGTCATCTCGCGAACGCTGTGGTTCGCGCTCAAACACCGCACCAAGTTCAGAGCACTCATGTGGCTCCTCCAGGTTCGCCGTCGCTGCGATAACGCCAGCAACGTCATGTTCGTCTTCGTCCAACTCGCGCCCGCGCATCGCCGGCCCTGCCCGGCCCGCGTGGACGCCGTTAAATCCCCAACTTCTGCATCATCGCGCCGACGCTCTCGCGCTTGTCCTGCACCGCCGCCGCGTGCCGCGAGGGCGACCAGATCTCGAACTGCGACCGGTGGCCGCTCGCGGTAAAAATGATCTCCTCGTCAATGCCCGCGTGCTTGATCTCTTCTGCCGAGAGGCTCATGCGTCCCTGGCTGTCCATCGGCACGCGGCGCGCCATGTGATTGAGCACCAAACCAAAATCGCGATGCTGATCCGGCTCGGGAAATTCCTGGACCAGATTATTGTGAAGCTCCTCGAACTGCGCCTGCGTCATCACCGCGAGATACGCGCGCGGGTGTTGCAGGATGATCAACTCCTGGGCGCTCTTGGGCCGGAGCGACTGCGGCACGATGACGCGGTTCTTGTCATCCAGCGTGTGCCGGAAAACCCCGCGGACCTGAATTGTCTGTCGCACCGCCATGTTCGCCCTGTCACTCTTCCAAACTCACCTTGACTCCATTGGCTGGGATAATACTCCACCTGCCTCCACCGTCAACAAGAAAAAGTGTAGCTCACAGGTGAAGTGCTGCCCTCGCCGGCTTGCTGTTCAAGCAGGGCTGCGCGCCGCCGCCATTGCCGGCGTGATCACTGATCGAGCGCCGCTTCCTTTGCGGCTGCGCGGCGAGTGTAGATGCCCCAGCCGATCCAGACAGCGATGAAGAGGACGACGGCGGCAAAGAGATAGATGACGGTGTGGCCCAGTTCCTCCTTGCGCAGGCCGGCGCCGAGCAGGGTCAAGGGGACGGCTTCGGGAACCAGCCCGATGGACGTGCCGAGGAAGAACTCGCGCCGGCGGATGGGCGAGAGGCCGAGCACCGTGTTGGTGACCAGGCCCGGCATTGGCATTTGACGGAAGAGAATGACGGCGGGGATGGTGTTGTGCCGGAGCTTGGCGGCGAGCTTCTGCCAGAGGGGGTGTTTGCGCAGGATCAGCTCGCGCAGTCCGAGCTGGCGCACGGCGAAGAACACGCACGCGTAGCCGATCATCGTCCCGATGCAACTCCAGACCAGCCCGCCCCAGAACGCGAACAACGCGCCGCCCAAGAAATGGAACGCGAGTCGTGGAATCCCCACGCCGGTCATCGCCGCCACGGCCGCGATGAAGACCGCCGGCGCCCACGGGCCGCAGTCCTGGATGAACTGCTTCAGGCGCGGCATGTTTTCGCTGATGAAGTGGCGGACCGGCGGCAGCGAGGTCAGCGCCACCAGCGCGGCCAGCACGGCCACGAGCACGGCGGCCTTCTTGATGGCGCGGCGTTTGCCTTGAGCCTCGTCTTCAGGCCCAGCCTCGGCCGCTGCCAGAAGTGCGTTGTCGTTGGATTCGTTCATGCAGATCCGAAACGGTTGACACCGTAGGCCGGGGGTTCGCCGCAAGCAATCGCAAACACGGGGCCGAGCAAGCTCCATCGGCCGTTGCATCGGCACGGTATTGGCATGCGCCCCAAAACAAACCTGCCGGACACACGCTCGCGCGCATGGCCGGCGGGAATTGGATCCGGGTTTGTTTGCCGGTTCAGATGCCCTTGGCGATCATGAGCTTCAACAGATCGCCGACGCGGCAGCTATAGCCCCACTCGTTGTCATACCAGCTCACGAGTTTGAAAAACCTCTTGTTCAACTCGATGCCGGAGCCGGCGTCGAAGATGGACGAGAGCTGGCAGTGGATGAAGTCGCTGCTGACCACCTCGTCGTCGGTGTAGCCGAGGATGCCCTTGAGGTAAGTCTCGCTGGCCTTCTTCATCGCCGCGCTGATCTCAGCATAGCTGGTCTCCTTCACGGTGCGGATGGTGAGGTCCACGACCGAGACGGTCGGCGTCGGCACGCGGAACGCCATGCCGGTGAGCTTGCCCTTGACCTCCGGCAGCACCAAGCCGACGGCCTTCGCCGCGCCGGTGGTGGAAGGGATGAGGTTGAGTGCCGCGGTGCGGCCGCCCTTCCAGTCTTTCTTCGAGGGGCCGTCCACGGTCTTTTGCGTGGCGGTGTAGCTGTGCACCGTGGTCATCAGGCCTTCCTCGATCCCAAAGCCCTCCTTGAGCAACACGTAGCAGACGGGTGCGAGGCAGTTGGTGGTGCAGGAGGCGTTGGAGATGACGTGGTGCTGCTTGGCGTCATACTTGCCTTCGTTGACGCCCATGACGACGGTGAGGCAATCGCCCTTGGCAGGCGCGGTGATGACGACCTTCCTGGCGCCGGCGGTGAGGTGGCCCTTGGCCTTCTCGACATCGGTGAAGAGGCCGGTGGACTCAATGACGACGTCCACGCCCAAAGCCTTCCACGGCAACTCTGCCGGCGTCTTGGCGCTGACGACCTTCATCTTCTTGCCGTTGACGACCAGGATGTCGTCGTCGGCCTTGTCGGCGGCGGACTTTTCCGAGCCGACGGTGCCGTTGAATCGGCCCTGGATGGAATCGTATTTGAGAAGGTAGGCGAGGTTGTCCGCCGGGACGATGTCGCCGACGGCGACGACCTCGATGTCCCTGCCAATCATGCCTTGCTCCGCGAGGGCGCGGAAAACCAGACGGCCGATGCGGCCGAAACCATTGATTGCAACTTTGACTGCCATGTATGTCTCCTGATCTTTCTTGTTTTAGTAGCTCCGCCCGGTTCGAGCGGAGCGCGGATAGTATGGACGCGTCCCCACTGCGTCAACGGAAAAGCCGGCGCCGGAACCACGGCGCCGTCTCGTGCCCATGCACGTCGTGACAGCGGCGAAAGACCCGCTGCGACCGTCTTTGCAGCCGCAGTGCCACGGAACGACACATCGAGTCAACTGGCGCGCCAGGCGGGAATTCGATGTTGCCGCTGAAATTGGCGGGTGCTCCGCGACTGACAGTTGTTGCGGCCTGGCTGACAGCTTGTCGGCGCCAGGCGGGGCCGGGCGGTATCGCGCGGCTCCCGCCGGCGGTGGCGAGGAGTCAGGAGAAATTCTGGCAGTGCGCGCGTTGCGCGCGGGTCTTCTGGCGCGGCACGCGCGTCCGCAACAACATCGCCCGGTTGCAACAATGGCTGGTCGGCTGATTGCCGCTGAGGGTCGAGGCGCGGTTGAGGATTGCTTGTTGCATCTGACGGCGCGCTTGGTAGATTTGCCGCGTGGAGAAGGTTCGTTTTTGGGCTGGAGGCAAGGGTGATGTTTTCCGGAAACCAGCAGTCTGGCCGGTGGCCGCGGCGTTGATCGCGGGCTGGACGCTGGCGCGACGCCTTTTCTCTGCCCGCCGAAACACCCTGCAGGTGGAGCGGCTCGTGGCGGAACGGACGACGGAAGTGCGCGCCGCGCAGCAAAGGTTGGAGGAAGAGATCCGTCGCCGGCAGGCGGCCGAGGAACGCTACCGCACCTTTGTGCAACAGAGCACCGATGCCATCTCGCGGGTCGAACTGGAGGAGCCGATGCCGGTGGACCTGCCGGAGGACGCGCAGGTGAAGCGCCTCTACGATCACTCGGTCCTGGCGGAGTGCAACAACACCTTTGCCCGGATGTATGGCTACGAGCGCGCGGACGAGGTCATCGGCAAACGTCTCAGCGAACTGATGCCGCGGGACGAACCCACCAACATCAAACACATGCGGAGCTACATTCGCAGCGGATACCGGATGGTGGACGCCGAGTCCCACGAACTGGACCGCCACGGCCATCTGCACATCTTCCTCAACGACGTGACCGGCATCGTGGAAAATGGCCGTCTCCTGCGCACCTGGGCCATGCAGCGCGACATCACGCGTCAGCGCCAGCTTGAGGAAGAGAGGACGCAAATGGAGCGGCGGCTGGTGGAGTCCCAGAAGCTGGAGAGTCTTGGGATTCTCGCCGGCGGCATTGCGCACGACTTCAACAACCTGCTCACCGGCGTCTTGGGCAACGCGGGCCTGATCCGCCTGGACCTGCCCCCGCAGTCGCCCCTGCAAGAGCTGCTGGAGCGGATCGAAAAAAACTCCATTCGCGCGGCCGACCTCTGCAAGCAATTGCTGGCCTACTCCGGCCAGGGCCGGTTCCTCGTGCAGCCGCTCAACCTCGGCACGCTTCTCCTCGACTCCAAGTCGCTGCTGGAGCACTCCGTCAGCCAGAAAGCCACGCTGGAGTTCCAGCTTGCCGACAACCTGCCTGCCGTCTCGGCCGACGCGACACAGATGCGGCAGATCCTGATGAACTTCGTGATCAATGCTTCGGATGCTCTCGGCGACCAACCCGGCGCGATCACCATCGCCACCGACGTTGTCCATGCCGACCCCGCCTACCTGGCCGGCGCGCATACGGGAAGCGAGCTGCCCGCAGGCAACTACGTCTGCCTCGAAGTCAGCGACACCGGCTGCGGCATCACCCCCGAGATGATGCAAAAAATCTTCGACCCGTTCTTCACCACGAAGTTCACCGGCCGCGGCCTTGGCCTCCCCGCCGTGCTCGGCATCGTGCGCAGCCACGGGGGCGCCCTCCTGGCTCGCAGCGAGCCGGGCAAAGGCTCCACGTTCACCGTGCTGCTGCCGCCGGTCGCCCGCCCGCCGCAATCGCTGCCGCTTGAGACCAGTCCCGCTCTGCCAACCGCCCAGCCTTGACGGCATGGCGGCGATTGAAGGATGATGCGCCCGTCACCGAGAAAGGCGGGCAATCTCAAACCATGAGCACCGTTCATCACACCACCAACCGCCGGATGTCGGCGGCAACCACGCACCTCCCAATCCTCATCGGCGCTGCGCTTCTACTCTTGGCGTTTTGCGCCGCGCTTCCATGCGCTGCCGCGCAGCGCAACCTCATCCGCGACGAGAACCGAAAATCCGGCACGGCCGACTGGCAGCTCACGCGCGTGCGGCTCGACAAGAGCGATGGCATGCGCTCGCCGTGGATCGAGGGCTATTGCTCTCGGCAGAGCGTCAAGGCGGGCGAGACCATTGATATCATGGTCTCCACCGACCCACCGGCGAAATTCAACATCGAGATTTTCCGCACCGGCTACTATGGCGGCAAAGGCGCGCGGTTGATGAAGAAGCTCGGCCCCTTCCAAGGCAAAGCTCAGGCCGTCCCAAAACCCGGCTCGAAGGACATCCACGAGTGCCAGTGGGAACCGGCGACGCGGCTCGCCATCCCGAAAGACTGGGTGAGCGGCGTCTATCTCGGCCGGCTCACGACGTTGCCCGCAGACAAGGAAAAGCCTTACTGGCAGAGCTACGTCATCTTCATCGTCCGCGACGAGCGGCCCGCCGACATCCTGTTCCAGTGCTCCGACAACACCTGGCAGTCTTACAACCGCTGGCCGACGCACTACTCGGTCTATACGCATCCGAAGGGCAACCAAGGCCCGTGGGCCGACGTCAGTTTCGACCGGCCCTACGGACGGCAGTCGCAATACACCGGCATCGTCAACGACCCGCTCTCCGTCGGCTCCGGCGAATTCCTCTGCTTCGAACAGCCGTTCGCCTACTGGCTCGAAGAGCACGGCTACGACGTGACCTATTGCTCCAACAGCGACATGCTCACGCCCGACCACGGCCTCAAGTGCAAAACCTTCCTCAGCGTCGGCCACGATGAGTATTGGGATATCCGCCAATACCGCAGCGCCGAGAAGATGCGCGATGCGGGCGTGAACCTGATGTTCTTCTCAGGCAACGCGGTCTGCTGGGTCACGCCGTTCCGCGCCAACGACCGCGGCGTGCCCAACCGCATCATCTTCCGCGGCGGCCCGTATGGCGGGAAACAGGAATATGTGACGGAGCGCCAGACCAAGAACGGCCCGTTCCCGGAGACTGGCCCCGACGAGGGCCTGCTCATGGGCGCCCGCAACGGCCGTCCCATCAACGGCGGCGGTGACTGGATCGTGACCAAACCCGACCACTGGATGTTCGCGGGCACCGGCATGAAAAAAGGCGACCGCATCCCCGGCCTCGTCGGTTGGGAATACCACAATCTCCCCGCCACCGAAATCCCCGGCCTCGAAATCGTCGCCGAAGGTCCAGTCTGGGCCGGCGGCGAAACGCTGTCGCACTACGCCGCCACGATCTATCCCGGCCCGAAAGGCAACTTCGTCTTCAACGCCGCGACCATCTTCTGGTGCCAGGACCTCTCCATGCCGCCGGGCCATACACTGCCGTGGTCACATTGGAGCCGTCCCCACGGCCCCGACCCGCGCGTGCAGCAGATCACGCACAACCTACTGCGACGGGCGATTGGCGAGAAGAGATAACGTCAGATAACTCACTGTATTGACGGCCGGTTGGTAATGCAGGAACATCGTTGCATGAAGACGACGTTGGAAATACCTGACGACCTCTTCCGCGAGGCGAAGGCCAAAGCGGCAACGGAAGGACGAAAACTGAAAGACTTGGTGGCCGATGCATTGCGAGCGGTGGTGCGCCAGCAGCCGGCTGCCGCAAGCGATCTGCGCAAGACCCGCTTCCCGATTTTGAAGAGCAACAAGCCGGGCGCGTTGAGCGCTGAAGACGTGAGTCGTGCCGAAGCCGACATGAAGCCAATTGAGCCGTCACACCCTACGGCCCCGACCCGCGCGTCCAGCAGATCACCCACAACGTGCTCGAAAAGGCCGGCTGCAAGCCCGCGACGCGATAGTGATGACGATTGCCGCCGTTGACGCTGACTGACGGTTTCCCTGCACTGCGCGCATCGTTCAACGCGCCTCGCGCAGCAAAATCTCCGTGACCCGCCGATGACCGGCAATGAATCCGTCGAGAATCAGGAACCTGCCCTGACGATTCACTCTGTCCTGCCGGAAGCTTTGGTCAGTTCCGCAAGAAACTTTGTATCCACCTTGCCTCCAAGTTCTCTGCACTTCTTCACATCGGCCCATGCTCGGTCGTAGTCGCGTTTCTTACAATAGGCCCAGCCACGGTTGTAATAGGCGAAGGAATTCTTGTCATTCAATTCGATGGAGCGGCTGCAATCCTGAATGGCGCGCTCGTAGTCACCTTTTAACATATACGTTTTGCCGCGACCGTTGTAGGCGAAGGCGTCTTTCGGGTCGAGTTCGAGAGATCGGTCGAAGTCGGCGATCGCGCCGTCCAGATCACCCTTTTCACCTTTGGCGCCGCCGCGGCAGTAGTAAGCAGAGGCGTCTTTTGGGTCGAGTTCGATGGCGCGGGTGTAATCGGCGATTGCACCGTCGTAGTCACCCTTCATTAGTTTGGCGCCGCCGCGGTTGGTGTAGGCTCCGACGTATTTTGGGGCCAGTTCGAGGACGCGGCCAAAGTCGGCGATCGCACCGTCGTAGTCGCCTTTTGCCTTTTTGACGCAACCGCGGTTGTTGTATGCGAAGACGAGTTTTGGGTTGAGTTCGATGGCGCGGTTGTAATCGGCGATCGCGCCGTCCTTATCCTTGAACATTTTTTCGTTACCGCTCTTAAACAAGCTTTCGGCCTTAAACCATGCGGTGTTGAACAGCACAGTGCCGTCGTTAGCCTTCAGCCCCTCAGGAATGATCTTGTAGTAAACAGCTACGGTTGTTCCCAGCATCGTT
>JACRKA010000373.1 GCA_016219905.1 Verrucomicrobiota bacterium | reverse complement strand
GCCGCCATACGTGTTGCAGCCCAACAGCGGCGTCAGGCAAATGTCGTCGCCGACGACGATCCGCAGCTCACGCTTGGCGTGGCCAAGTGCGTTCTCGGCAAGCAGCATCACACGAAACGTCCCGCGCTTCGCAATCGAGCCGCTGATGCGCCCCTTCTGTTCGTCGAGCCGCGCACCGTCCGGCAGGCCGGTCGCGGAGAACTTCATCGGCCGCTCGCCCGTCGCTGCGATGGTGTAGAGGATGGGATGGCCGGGCCGCACGCCAAAGACCTTCGCGCCGTTGATGCGCGGTTCCGGTTTGGGCCTCGGCGTCAGGATGAGCGCTGCGTTGCCGTCGGCCGCGAAGTTCGTTTGTGGGATGGCAACCGCCAGGACAATCAGCGCGGCAGTCCGTCCGGCAAGTTTGCTTTTCATCATGGCGGCCATTATGGAGCACCCGCCGCCCGTTGGTAAATGGACAAGAATCGCGTCCGTGTGGATGCGGTTAGCGGGAACGTGGGGAGCTGGTTCCTTGGAATGGGCGGTTTGCCTACTCCTTGAACCAGATTTCCAGCAGGCGCCCGATGATCTGGCAGCCGCGGTGGTTGGCGTGAACGGCGTCGCCCATGAACCAGCCGTAAGTCTTGCCACTGTCCTGGATATACGCCCACCACGGGCCGGTCATGTCGAAGAAGGCGCATTTCTCTTCCGCCGCGACCTTCTGCATGTTGTGGCGGAAGTTGCTCGTCGTCGTGTCAATCTCGCGCGTGAACGTCCGGATGTGCTCGTCGCGCATCGCGCCGAAGACGGGCGTCAGCAGCAGCACCTCGGTGTCCGGTTTCTTGGCGCGGACCTGTTGGATCACCGATCGGACGGCCTCGGCGTCGCCGCGGTTGGAGATGCCGCCGATGACCAGCAGGTCGGGGTTGTGCTTGAGCACGTAGTCCTGGACGCGATTTTCCTCGCGATAGTAGGTGCAGCCGGTAGAACTGCGCAGCGGGGCGATCTTGACGATCTTGCACTTCGGATAGTCGCGCATGAGCAGCAACTCAAACGACGAGCCGGAGGTGTTGCCCATGATGCTGTCGCCCAGCAGCACCATGCGGAGTTCGCCGCCGTCGCGCAGCTTGCTCATCGTTTTGGGGATGTTCGCGAAGCGGCCGGCCGGGGGCTGATACTTGATCGGGTCCATCGCGGCGTAGATCGCATCAATCCGCTCCAGCGTGCTCATGCCAGCGAAGGCGTCGGCGACGGTGCCGTTGAGCAGGAAACCTCCCATCCGCGCGGTGCCGGGCGAGGCGACTTTCAGGACGAGTTCGTGGTCGGCTTTCCGGTCGAGGTTCTTGGCGAGCGAGACCGGACGCATCGTGGGGCCGGTCACGTCCTTCGGCGCGGCAAGTTTGCGGAACGGCGCGCCGTCCACGGCGTATTCGTAGTCCGCGCTGTCCTTGTCCACGACATCAAGGATGCCAATCTCCGAGCCTTTGAATTTCAGCGTCAGCGTCGCGCCGGCTTGGTCGGCGACGAGGACGTGGCGGAACGGGCCAATCGGGCTGGCCTGTCCCGGCTTCCAGTTGCCAGACTGTTTCACCTGAGGGTCCTCGTAGGCAACGATGCGACCGTTGTCGTCCGTCTCCGGGAACAGCGGCGGCGGCAGTTTGTGTGCTTTGGGTTTGTCCGGGATGGGATTTGCCGCCATCAGCGCGTCCACGAACTTCGCGACGGCCTCGGCGTAGAGTTTCGCGCCTGCATCGGTCGGGTTGATGCCGTCGGCGGAGAACGCGGTGAAAGAAATCTCCCCGGCGATGATCTTCTCGGCCGCGTATTGGGCCAGATTCAGGCTGGCGATGCCATAGTGCGCGGCGATCTGTTCGCTGACCCGGATATACTCGGGCGTCTTGCCAGCCTTGTATGCCTGAAGCATCTCCGGCGTCAGCGTGTAAACGAGAATCTGGCTGTGCGTGGCGCGGTAGAGCGTGACTTGGCGGATCAGTCCTTCGAGCGACAGCTTCACCTGTTCGATGTCGGCGTTGCGGTCGTCGGCGGCGAAGTCAAGGATCGCCAAATGCCCGCTGCAAATCACCTCGCCAAAGACCGCCTGCCCTCGGCTGCAACGATAGAGGCCGAACCAACTGCCGCCCGGCTGTATGTGCCGCGTCTCGTTCATCCCCGCCTGCGGGAAGTGTTTCTTGAGAGCTTTCACCATCTGGGCGGAGTAGCGGAGGTTCGCGTCCTTCAGTCCCGTGCCGGCGAGCACGGAGTTGCCGATGAAGAACAGGTATTGGTTCCCGACGACGTTCGCCTTGAAATAATACTGGCTGTTGGGAATGCCGCCGCGCACTTGATAAAACTCGGCCGCCTCAGTCGTGCAGCCAATGAGCAGGGTGAACAGGAACAACTTCTGGATCGAATGCATAATCTTGTCCTTTCTCAGCGATCCACCAGCAGCCAACCAAGCGCCGGCACGGAAGCGCCCGACGGCAGCGTGTGAGGCTGCTCGCGATAGTTCGCCACGACGCGCTGGCCGTTGCTGTAGGTGGTTTCAAACACCTCGTCGGCGATCTTGCGATGGCTTTCGATGAACTCCATCTGCAAGTGTTTCAGCCGCGCCACGTCGTCATACGCGCGGCGCAGGCCGGTCACAATCTGTTTCAAGCCCGCCGCATCATCGTAGCGGTAATCGCGCTTGCCGAGCCAGTTCTTGGTGGGGTCGAGCATGAAGTGGCCGTAGAAATACGCCAGCGGCGCCGCGCCGTATTCGATGGTCTTCAGGTAGGCGGCCTCGCCGGGCTGGCTGTTCACCGTGTCGGTCGAGAGACTGTAGAGCAACGTGCCGTGATAGACCGTCTCGAAAAGCGGCACGCAGGTGTCCACGTAGGGGCGTTTCATCAGCGGCAGCCACTTGTCGCAATCCACGTAGAGCAGCCGGTCGAGCGCGGGCGCGGTGAAATCGAGCGACCCCTCCGACTGCACGCCGCCGAAAGTCTTTTGCGCCAGGGCGAGGATGCGTGTGGCCGCCTCGGCGTCCTGACGGCGGGTCTGCGGGTGCTTCGGATCGTAGCAGGAGCGCGGGCCGATGATGGAGAGCACGTCAGAGTAATGCACGTCCTGAAAACCCAGCGCGCGAATCCTTGGCAGGTCGCGCTTGGCGAACAACTCATACGCCTGCGTCAGACACATGTTGTAGCTCTGCCCGCCGCCCCAGACGCCGCCTTTCTGCGGACGGCCGTCGCGTTCTTTGCGGAGGTAGTCCTCGCTCCAATCTTCGGAGATGCGATACGCGCCGTAGTAGCAGTCGTGCGCCACCATCTGGTAGCCGAGCGACTGGCCGTGCTTGATCGTCGCGCGCAACGCCTTCTCGCCGCCCAGCGCCGGCTCGACGGGGAACACCTGCGGATAGCGCCCGTCGTGGCCGCCGCAGTTCCAGCCAACCAGACAGAACTCCGCGCGCGCGATGCCTTGCCGGTGAAACTCGTCGAGGATGTCGCGCAAGCGGGCGAAGCCGCAAAACACCTGCATCGGCGGCTCCGTCTCCGGCGTCTGCTCGGTGATCTTGTAAGGCACCGGCTTCACGCCCAAACGCACGCGCACCTCCAGCGCCCCCGCCGAATACGCCAGCCCAGGCGACGCCGCCGCGCGCTCCCGCAATGTGCGGATGCCGCGCCGGGTGAAGTTGAGATGGCGGTAACGCTTGCCCATGCCGATCCAGTTCGCCTCGGCTGTCGGCAGGAAGTGATATTCGACCGCGATGTCGTCCGACAGCCGCGTCTCCTCGCGGAACGTCCGCAGCGTAAACACCGGGTCAATCGCGTAGAGCTTCTGCGCCCCCCAGCTTGTGCTCACGCAAACCCGCGCGTCGAATTGGCCGCTCGTGATGATGCCCGCCACCGCGCTGTTGCCGCGCACGACGCCGAACAGTGGCATCGGGCACTGGCAGGAACTCTGATAGACTGACACGAAATGCTGGCCCGGTTTCTTGTCGCGGAAATGGCAGAGCGCGCCCGACTGCTGCGCGATGACCAGATGCCCCTCGTCGCCTTCACTCGCCGCACCGATTCGCGGCAACAACCGCAGAGTCTTCCACCGCGCCGCGCCGCTCTCCGCCACGTCCGCCGCGCGCGCACCGACGGTCAACACGTCGCCCGCCGCCGCGAAATCCAGCGCCAGTGAAAGCCCCAACGCCTCCTGCTGGCACACGAGCCGGCATCCGCGCTCGGTGGGCTGGCGCTGCATCTTCCAACCGTCGGCGGGCGTCAGCATCTTCGAGCGTTCCTTCCCGTCGCCATCCCAGTAACCCACCTCCGCCAGCGCCTCGCCGCGCCACTCCAATGTTTCTTCCGCACGGTGCGCCGTGAGCCGGCTGGTTGCCGCGTCCACCGTCCACTTCAACACGCTTCCGCCCGCGCACCACGCCGGCAACATCATAGCCATGAACAGCGCCGCCGCGAGCCACGGCGTGAGCGGAGCTTTGGGGAAAGAGCGGCGATTCATGATTGGCAACTGGCAAGACAAGTTGAGGCAAGTATGGGCCAGAGAATGCCGCGCAGTAAATAGGCAAGAATCGCGTCTGTGTGGATGCGATTAGCGAGGCTTGGCGCACGGGCGATTGCACTCACGGCTGCTTTGCGTTGACGCCGTATTGGAACGGCGGCGCGCCGCGCTGGTGAGCGCCGATGTCGGGAGCCTTGCCGGTATGGCCGTCGCTGAAGTTGGGGATGGGCTGGGCCGCGCCCGCGCCGGGACTGTTCGGGGCAAGTTGAAAACGGCCTGTCTTGCTTGCCATATCGAAGCCCGCACCCGCGGCATAGACCGGTTTGCCCTGAACGCCGTGTGCCTCGCTGCCGCCGGGGACCTGGCCGTTGCAGAGGTCGTAGTCGAAATCGTTGTCGGTGTTCTGCTTCGCTCCACTGGCACTGAGGCCCTTCGCGTCGCGCACGTGCAGGATGTTGTTGCGGGAGACGGTGTGCTTGACGATGCGGTTGCCGCCGAGGCCGCCGGTCGGGAGCCATTCGTCGGAGCGGAAGAGCGTGTTGTGGAAGACATACTGGTGACCGGTCATCCAGTCTTCGCTGCCCGCGTAGCCCATTTTCAGGAAATGCCCGCTGCCCGCATTGGGCTGCGATTGGCTGCGGGTGACGACGTTGCGCCAGATGTAGAGCGGCCCGATGGAGGTCGCGGCGTTGCCGATCATCATCATGGACTGCGTGATGTAGTTGTCCCAGACGCGCACGTTGCGGTTGCCGCCCTCGACCTCCAGTCCGTCGTCCCAGCAGTGGCTGACGAGGTTGCCGTAGATGTCGGAGTCGTGGCCGGGCGAGCCGCGGAAGCTGCCGTTACTGCCGCCGCCGATGACGTCGTTATACATGTGCTCCAGGTCGGAGAAGCACTCGTTGTAACGGATGACGTGGTTGCCGGCGGTGTTGAAGAGCGAGATGCACTGCGGCCCCATCGTATGCGTGGGATGGACCGGCTCATACCAAGTGCTGCCGTCGAATGTTGGATGGTGCAGCTTGCACCGCTGGACGATGAGGCGTTTCAAGTCGGCGCTGAACGAGAGGATGGCCGAGTCCATGTTGAAGCCAAACCCGGTCTTGGGATTGAGCCGGCCCCAGTCGGTGATGTCGCAATCCTCGATGACGATGTCGTGGCCGCCTTCGATGCGAATGGCGCCGATGGGCTTCTTGATGACGTTGCTGGCCATGCCGGCGCTCTTGAGCGTGAAGCCGCGGAGGATCACATACGAGGCGTTGATCGTGATGCAGGAGTCGTGCTGGTGGCGCACGTCAATCGCCGCGCCCCGACCGTCATAGACGCGCCAAGCCGTCGGCGTGCCCGACTCGGTGATCGCCAGCGGCGTGTCGCGATCGCCCACGCGGACTGTTTCGCCGGCCGAGAACTTCTCGATCCACGTCGTCGCGGTCAGGTTGGTGCTCGTGTGCGTTCCGGCGAGGGTCAGTTGGACTTCGTAGGGGGTGGCTGGCTCAAGGTGGACGATGCTTCCCCGGTAATCGGTGAGGTCTTCGTCGGTCTTGGGAATCGGGTTGTAGCGCATCGGCAACGCCTCTTTCCACTCCGACGCGCCCTGCCGCCGATAGCGGACTTTTACTTCCTTGTCCGCGGCCCCGCCCGGCGGCGACCAGTAAAGGCCGAGACAATGAAACGTCGGTATCGCGAACGGCGAATCACCGCCGCTTCGGGCATCTGTGTGGCCGAGGAATAGCAACAGGATCACTGCGATCCACAGGCGGTGTTTCAGGACGGTGCGTTGCATGGTTTGTCACAATACTCGCGCCGTTCATCAGCGCGGGAATCAACCGCAGCCAACCACGCCGCCGTCGTGCTCTTCTTCATGGCTCGCACGCCTTCAGCGCCAGCACCGCGAACGCGGTGGCCGTGTGGCTGATGTAGTGCTGCTCCACGCCGTTCAGCGAGCGCGTGAACCAGCGGCCCGACTCCCGCTGATGAGTGCGCAGCCAGCGCGCGCCGCGTTGAATGGCGGCGTCGCCCGCGGGCACGCCGGCCTCACGCAGCACATGGACGACAAGTCCCGTGCCGTAGCCGTCGCTGGGGGCGTCGGGGTTGCTCTTCTCGCCTTTGCGTCCGACCCAATCCTTGCCCAGCGATTCCATGGACCACCCGCCATCGCCGCGCTGGAGCGCGAGCAATTCTTTGATGGCAATCTGTTTCTCTTCGGCACTCATCAGGCCATCGAGCTTCGTCGCCGCCCAGAGCAGCCAGGCCTTGTGATGCAGGCTCGGTGGAGGTGTGGCCTTGAAGTAGGCGCGCAGCTTTTCGAGGCCGGCCCTTGCGGAGCCGGCCCGCGAGTAACCCTCCGGCGCGTGCCCCACGCCGACAGCGGCCATGAGCGCGCCGTAGTAGTCATCCATCTCGAAGGGCGGCCAGCGGCACTTCGGCCAGTCCCACGCGCCGTCCTTGCGTTGAAGCGTCCACGTGCGGTCGAGCGCCTGGCGCGTGAGCGGGTGCAGCTTCCTGGTCGTCTGCGAATCATGCACGGCCAGCACTGCGGCGGTGCCGACGACCTCGCGCGCGGGGAGCTTGTGCTTTGCGTGGTCGGTTTCCCAGGCGCGGATGCGGTTCTCAAAGAACGCGCGCACCTCGGTCATCGCTGTGGAAGGCGCGTTCTTCAACACCGCGCGCGACATCAGGTAGGGGAACGTGGTGTGACACGAGCCGCACTTATGCTTCTGCGTCCACGCCAGCGACACGCGGTCGAGCGACTCGGCGGCCTTGGTGATCGAGAGTGCTTTAGCAAACGGCTCGTCAGGCGAAGGAAGCGTCCAGGACTTCGGGGTGGCTGGCTGATTCGGTAATGCGGGGACCGTGTCCGCCGCGTTCAACAGCGTCGGCACGACCGCTGTGGCGGCGCAAACCATGATCAAGCGTGGCAGCCGGCGTGTCTTCATAAAACTCGTTCCGTGCTGGTGCTGCGCCATCGTGCTCTTGCTCATGCGTTGCCCGAACTCTGGCGGCAGTGTAGCGGGCGAAGGAACGATTGCAACGGGAGAATCTCCCCATGGCGCATCGAATGACGGAACGAGAACGGACGAGACAGACGGGTCACGCCCGTTTTCCCGCCAGGCTCATCCGCGATGGCAACGGCAGGCGGCCGGGCAGCAGCATGTGCCAATAGACCCAGCGGAACAGCAGCTTGCCCCAGTGATTGAGCCGCGATTCCTTCAGCAGCGGGAACGGCCCGACCACGGGCAGCGGGAAGAGGCCCGGCAGCGGCTCGGTGGTGTAGTTGTAGTCAATCAGGAACGATTTGCCGAAGCCGGATTCGATGAAACAATTGGCGTGCCCATCGAACTGGTCCGCCAGCGGCTCGCCGCGGACATGATGCAGAAAGTTTTCCACCAACACATCGGCCATGAAGTGCGCCACCGAACCAGCTTTCGCCGTAGGCGCGTCGCCCGCGTCGCCGATGACCCACACGTTGGGCCATTTCCTGGATTGAAGCGTGTGCTTGTTCGTCTCGACGTAGTTCAACTCGTCGCCCATGCCGGAGCGGGCGATCACCTCCGCGCCTTTGCAGACGGGGATGGTGACGAGCAGGTCGTAGCCCACCTCGCGGTTGTCGTAGGACACGAGCGTCGTCCGCGCGTTGTCCACCTCGCACAAGGCGAAGTCCGGCACGACTTGGATGCCCTTCTGCTTGAGCAACCCGCCCAACACCGCCGCGGCCTTCGGCTTGGTGAACGCGTGCGCCAGCGGCGTGGCGAGCGTCAGTTCGACCTTGCTGCGGATGCCGCGCTGTCGGAAGAACCAGTCGGCGAGGAAAAGAAACTCCAGCGGCGCGATGGGACACTTGATGGGCATCTCGGCCACGTTCAGCACCAGCCGTCCGCCGGGCCATGTCCGCAAACATTCGCCGAGCGCGGTTGCGCCGCCCAGCGTGTAGAAATCAAAAATGTTCTTCCGCCAACCCCCGTCCTTCAACCCCGGCACCTCCTCCGGCGCGATCTCGCAGCCGGTCGCGATGATCAGTTGATCGTAAGAGATGACGCGCGGCTCATTGGTCAGCTTGACGCGATTCGCCTGGGCTTCAATCGCCACGATGTCGGAGAAGATGACTTTGGTTCCGCGCGGCAGGAAGTTTCGCTTGGGCTTGACCGCATCTGCCGGCGCAAGCTGGCCGAACGGGATGAACAGAAAGCCGGGCTGATAAAGATGCCGCTCGTCGCGGTCCACCACGACGACCTCCCACTCGCGCGGGTCCAGCCGCCGGGCCAGTTTGTTGGCCGCCAACGTGCCGCCCGTCCCGGCTCCGAGGATCAACAGCGTTTTCACTGCGGCTCTCGCTGACTAGACCTCGCCAATCGTGATGGCCTGCGCCTCGCAGACCTCGACGCAGCTCCTGCAGGCGCTGCATTCTTCAGTGTTGCCCACGGTAATGTGGTTATTCTCCTGCTTGTAGAGTTCCACCGGGCAAATCTTCACGCACTCGCCGCACACCTTGCATTTCTTCTCGTCTATCGTGATGACATACATAGCCGTCTTTCTGTTTCCTCGGATTTCAAATCACAATCGCCTTGCCCAGCAGGTCCATAACGCCGCCGACCTGGGCTTCGACACCATGGTGCTGGAATGCCACGGGCAACTGAGCCTTGCAGATGGCGCACGGCGTGGCGAGGAAGTTCGCGCCCGTGGTCTTGAACGCCTCCACCCTCGGCTTCGCGCCCTTCATGCGCACGTCCATCAGTTCGTCGGCGAGCATCCCACCGCCCGCGCCGCAGCAGAATGTCCGCTCGCGGATCGTGTCGGCCGGCATCTCGCGGAAATCGCTCACCACGGCGCGCAAGATTTCGCGCGGCTCTTCGAGCATGCCGCCGGCCCGTGCAACGTTGCACGGGTCGTGGTAGGTGACGACCACGCCGTCGTTCGCGGTCTTGTTCAATTTCACGCGGCCGTCGCGGATGAGGCGCGCGGCGAACTCGCAGATGTGCTCCGGCCGCGGCGCGTCGAGGAAGTCGAGCGGGCCGTTGAGCGTGTCCATGAACGCCTGCGCGGCGCGCCACGCGTGGCCGCATTCGCCGATGACCAACCGCTTCACCTTGAGCTGCTTCGCCGCGTCCACGAGGCGCTTGTTGACCTTCTTCAAGTGCTCGTAGTTCAGGAAGAGGCCGAAGTTGCCCGCCTCGCTCGCGTAGGTGCTGGTCGTCCAACTGACGCCCGCCGCGTGGAACAGCTTTGCATAGCCGATCATCGTGTCGGTGTTCGCGAAGAGGTCGGCCGACGGCGGCACGAGCAGCACTTCCGCGCCCGGCTGGTTGACCGGGATCTTGATGTCGGCGCCGGTCTCCTCTTTCATCTCCTCTTCGAGGAACTGGCAACTGTCGCGCCACGCGGCCTCCGGGATGCCGAGGTTGTTGCCGATCTCGTGGGCCTTCTTGACGACCTCGGTGACGTATTTGGTGGCGACGCCGACCGACGCCATGATCTCGCGCGCAGCCATCGTGATCTCGGCCGTGTCAATACCGTAAGGACAGAACACCGCGCAGCGCCGGCACTCGGAGCACTGGTAGAAATACGCATACCATTCGTCGAGCACCTTGTCGGTCAGGTCTTCGGCGGCGGCGAGCCGGCCCCCGAGTTTGCCGCTGGGCGTGAAGTAGCGCCGATAGACCTTGCGCAGCAGCTCCGCGCGGGCGACCGGCATGTTGTTCGGGTCGCCGGTGCCGAGGAAGAACTGGCACTTGTCCGCGCACGCGCCGCAACGGACGCAGATGTCGAGATAAAGCTGGAGCGAGCGGTATTGGTGGCGCAGTTCGTCGAGTTTGCGTAGCGCGACCGCCTGCCAGTCTGACGGCATTTCTGCCGGCAAACCCAACGGCATGAGCAATTCCTTCTTCGCGCGATGCGAACGCTGGTTGGCGGACGCGCCGGGGTTAAGCTTTGGAGGCTTCATGGTCCCAAGGATTCACGTGACGCTGCTGGCGCGAATCGTTCGGCTGGTTGAGTGTCGGACTGAAGAAGATGCCGCCGAGGTGCATGAGTTTGCTGAACGGGATGTAGGCGACCAGCACGCACACGAGAAGCATGTGCGCCACAAACGGCCCGCTGTGGGGCGGCGGCACCGGGCGGAACGTCAGCAGGCCCGCCACAAACTCGCGCGCTTGGACGATGTCGAGGTCGCCCATGAACCGCATGTGATTGCCCGTCTGGATCGCGAAAAACAGAAGTGCAAGAGCGAGATAGTCACTGAGGGTGGAGACATGCCGCACTCGTTCCATCGTGAACCGCCGGATGAACAGGTAGATCAATGGGACAACCGCCAGGATGCCGAACACGCCACCGGTGACGTAAGCCAAGTGGCTGAACTGGGCCGGAGTGAGGTCGAGCGTGCTTGCCGCAAAATCAGGAACCACCAACCCCGCGACGTGGCCAACCGCCAGCAGCACGAGCGAGACGTGGAAGATCCACGCCGCCACCCAGAGCGTTCGGTCGGCGTCGAACAGACTGCGGAACAGAAAGACTTCGCCCGCCATTCGTCCCACGACGCCCGCGGCTGTCGTCGGCCCCGGCGTGAGCGGAATTTTCAACGGCACGGGAGCGCGAAGCCAGGTGAAGACGCGCCAGCCCATGCCGAGCAGGAAAACCGCAACCGACAGGTAGATCAGAGCAGCCATGAACCACGCCGCTTCACACGCAGCCGGTGGGCTTGGGCAAGCCGGCGAGTTTGCAGGCGCCTTTGGCCGGGCCGGTGGGGAAGAGTTGGTAGATGTATTTCAACTGGAAGCCGGTTTCCTTGCAGAGCTTGCGGATCATCGGCGCGACGCCGAACTCCAGGTAGTAGCTGCGCAGGAAGCGGATGACCTTCCAGTGTTCCTCGGTCAGTTCGACAATCCCTTCCTGCTCCGCAAACGCCCGCGCGACGTCATCGTTCCATTGGGCGGTGTCCTGGATGAAACCATCCTCGTCCACATCGAACTGTTTTCCCGCGAGTTCAATCGTTGCCATCGTCTGCTTCTCCTCTGCTACCACTGGAACCGCACGCCGGTCTTGGCGAGTTCGAGCGCGCGCGCGTCGTAGCCGTCCATGACCTTGAACGACAGCGGCAGACCGGTGCGCTGGTAGAACTTCGGCCAGCCGATGCGGTTGATCCATTCGCCCACGCGCTCGTCCTTGCGCGCGCCAGCCACCCACGCGTCAATGATCTTCTTCACCACGTCCGTGACCTCGGGCCAGCGCGGCGGGTTGTTCGGCAGGTAAGGCACGACGACCTTGGCCATCGCGGGGCCGTCGCCGGTGTTGGCCGCTTTGCCGCCGACGACAATCGCCACGCCGTCGCCGTTGGCGCTGCCGATGGGCGCCATCGCCGCGCACGCGACCGAGCACGCCGGGCAGTGGATGCAGCGCTTCGGGTCAATCTCGATCATGTTCGGCCCCTTGGGCTTGATCGCGCCCGTCGGGCAGACCGAAATCACCAGCGGCAACTCGCAGCCTTTCAGCTTTTCTTCGTGGATGGGCGGCAGGTCGCGGTGAATTGCCACAATGCCGATGTCGGCGCAGGAGCCTTCGCCGCAGTTGTTGATGCAGCCGGAGCCGGAGATCTTGAGTTTCGCTGGGAATCGCTCGGTCTTGTAGTCCTCGATCAACATGTCCGAGAGCGACTTCATGATCGCGGCGGGATCGGACGCGGCAAGGTGGCAGTGCAGGTAGCCCGTGCAGCAGGTGGTGTTGTGCAGCGAGCGGTTGGTGCCGCCGACGGGATAGCCGGCCTTGGCCAGCACCGCGATGAGTTCGTCAATCCGCGCGGGCGGCACGCCGACGAACTCGATCGAGTTGCGCTGCGTGATGCGGAAGTAGCCTTCCGAAAACTCGTCGGACAGGTCGCAGAACATCCGCACGGTGCCGGTGCTGACGCGGGCGTTGGGCGGCATGCCGACGCGGACGGTGTAGCAGGCCTCGCCGGTCTCGGAGTCATGCTTGATGACGCCGGGGCGGACGTGCTCGTGGGTGATCCATTTGCCGTAGTTCCGCTTCACGATCGGCGGAAGAGAGGCTTCGAGGGTTGGAACTCCAATGCCTGGCATGTGCGTCTCCTTATTTCTGGCGCTCGTCCCGAATCTCGGACGGTTCCCAGTGGTAGAACAGGTTTGTGCGCGGCTGCGCGAACAGCAACGGCGACGGCTCGACGCCGACCAACTGGAAAAACTCGTTGATGCCGATGCGCAACAGGAAGTCGCCGAGCCGCTCCTTCTTGCGCGCGTGCTCGTCATAGACCTCGGTGAGCCGCTCGATGAAGTCGAAGACCTCTTTATAGTCGGGCGGGACGGCTTTGATGAACGGCACGAGCACCTTGGCGAGCATCGGGCCGTATTTGCCGCGCATCTTGCCGCCGACGAGGATCGCCACGCCGCGGTCGTCGCCGGGGCGCATACCAGAAATCTTGTTGATGCAATACATGCACCGCATACAACTGTCGCCGTCAATGCTCAGGCCCTTCTTCGCGTCCCATTGCAGCGAACCGCCGGGGCAGCGTGTGCAGATGAGCGTGATGTCGCCGCCGCCCTTGACCCATGACGCGACTTTCGCCTGGTCAATCTTCGGCAGGTCGCGGAACACGCCGCAGACGAAGATGTCGGCCTTCTGGCCGCCGCGCACGCAGTCGTTGGGGCAGCCGGCGAACTTGCATTTGATCTTGTGCGGGAAGCGCGGGTATTGCACGTCGTCGAGGAACCGCTGATACCACGCGTAGCGAAAGCCGAGCGTGTCGTAGAGCGTGAGGTCGCACTTGGCCGGGCCGATGCACTCCTCGCTCGTGCGGTAATCATCGCCCGTCGAGCCGACATCGAAGCCGAGCTTCGTGATTTCCTCGACCGCAGGCTTCAGGTTCTCGGTCGGGATGCCGAGCATCTCCAGATCGCCGCCGGTGCTGAGCAAGTGCAGCAGGCCGTAGGCGTATTTGTCGGCGATGTCGCACAGCCCGCGCATCGCGTCAGCTTTGAAGAAGTTGCCGCACGGGTCCATGATGCGGACGAAGTTGGAGCCTTTGGTGATCTCCGGCCGCGCCGACGCGCGCACCAGCACACCCGTCGCGACGCCCGGCAGCGAGACATAGCCGCCATAGCCCCATTGCGTCGTGCGCTTCTGCAGCGCCTCTTCATACATCTGCACCGGATACCTCGTCTTTTTCAACTCGGCGGTGTGGCTCGGCCACGGACCTTTGGCGAGCGCGTCCATCATCGGCGTGGCCGCCGCCGCGTGCTCTTCGTGGGCCACCGGCGCCGTCGTCGAGGACTTCGCGCCCACCTGCGGCGCGGGAGCCGCGACGGCTTCGCCGGTCGAGCGCGATTCCTTGAGCCGTCCCGACGCGAGGCACGACGGGCAGATGCTCGACTTGTTCAACAGATATTTGTAGCGCTTCGCCTTGCGAGGGACTGTGGCCAGTTCGTCGGCCGTGTATTCCTCGATGGTGAACCCGCACTTGGCGCAACAGAGTTTGACCTTTTCCATCCGAGTCGTCTCCGAAAGTTACCGAGTCAACCGCCGGCCGTCTTTGGCCGGGAGCCGCCCCTCGGCGAAAGCCTGGCTCCGATACGGCATTATTTTCATTTCGAAATAATTAGACCGGAGCCGCCGGATAATGCAAGAAGGAAAATCGCGAAAGAAAACAAGATCTGTCGCCAGAACGAAATCTCCGGTCTTGCGACAAGCAGCGACGGCAGCGGCGACGGCAGCGGTTGACGCCCGGCGGCGGCTGTGCCAGTCTTCGCCGCGCCGTGCCCATAAAGCCGCTTCGCCAAGAGCCAACTAACAGGAGATTCCCCATGACACCGAACCTCACCCGCCGCGATTTCGTCAAGACTTCCGCTACTGCCAGCCTCGGCCTTTGGACCGCGTGCCAGGGCGACGCGCGCGCCGCCTTCAAGACCAAGCTCCACAAGGCGATGATCCGCAAGAAGCCGACCGAAAAGGAAATGCAGGAACTCAAAGACGCCGGCTTCGAGGGCTTCGAGGGCGGCATCGTCACGGTCGAGGAAGCCGCCGAGTGCCGCAAGACCGCCGAGAAGCTCGGCCTGCGCGTCCACTCCGTGCTTCGCGGCTGGGCCGAGTTCAACAGCGACGACCCCGCGAAGATCGAAAGCTCCCTCAAAGTCACCGAGGACGCCCTGCGCGCCGCGCACGCCTTCGGCGCCGACGCCGTGTTGGTGGTGCCGTGCAAGATTGGCGGCATGGCAATGCCCAAGCCGTGGGAGTTCGAGATCGAGTTCGACAAGAAGAACGGCCACGTCAAGAAAGTCGTCGGCGGCGACAACGCGCCCTACAGCGACTACATCGCCGCGCACAACAAGGCCATTGACGGCTCCGTCGCCAACGTCCGCAAACTCATCCCGCTCGCGAAGAAGCTGAAGGTCGTCATCGCGATCGAGAACGTCTGGAACAACCTCTGGGTCAAGCCGGCGATTTTCAAGCACTTCGTCGCCTCCTTCCATGACGAGTGGGTGAAGGCCTACTTCGACATCGGCAACCACATGAAGTATCAGAAGCCCGAGGATTGGATCCGCACGCTCGGCCCGCTCATGGTCAAGGGCCACATCAAGGACTTCAAGGTGGACCGCGCCCTGCCCAACGGCGGCAAGTTCGTCCATCCGCGCGACGGCGACATCAACTGGCCCGAGGTCCGCAAGGCCCTCGACGAGGTCGGCTACAACGGCTGGCTCTCCATCGAGGACGGCGGCCTGCCGCTCGAGGAGTTCAGCAAACGCCTCGACCTCATCATCGCGGGCAAATAGCCACGCTCCGTCAGCGAAACCAGCGCGGCACGACCATCGGCGTCCGGCGCTGATACTCACGGTAGGCGGCGCCAAACCGTCGTGCGAGCACCGTTTCCTCCAGCTTCATCCACGCAATCAGCACGAGCGTGCCCCACGCAACAGCCGCGGCAATCCAGACTGCCGGCCAGACGCATACGCAACCCCAGGCGAGGAAGATGTCCGCCGAGTAGATCGGGTGACGCACCTTCGCATAGACGCCCTCCGTCACCACTCCCTCGACGCTGCCGGCGCTGCGCGCGGGCGCGCGGTTGGCCCACACGCCGCCGAGGAAAAAGTAGAGCCAGTTCAACGCCGCCGGCACGATCAGCCACGCCGTCCAGACGGGTTGCGCCCAGAGCAGCTCATGCGGCAGCCATTGCCAGCAAGCAAACACCCCCGCCGCCACAATCGCCCACATGACGAACGGTGACACCAACCTGTCGCGGATTGTTGTTGTGGTCATGCCGTTTCGTAGCCGCCGACGTGAGGAGGCGGATCCATCGTCGGCGAGACAATCGCGACCCGCCTCCTCACGTCGGCGCCTACAAGATCATTTCTTTCCAATGCAGTAAAGGTGCGAAGCCGAGCGGATGTAGATGCGGTCGCCGACGATGACCGGCGTGGCCATCACCAGCGCCGCATCGAGCTTGTTTGTGGCGAGGACGGCGAACTCCGGCTTTGCGGCCAGCACGGTCGTCATGCCCGCCTCATTGATCGCGAATATCTTCCCGTCCGCCAGCACCGGCGACGCGCTGACCTTGCCTTTGACGAGCGGCTGCGGCGCGAACGCCGGCGCGCCCGTGCGCAGGTCGAGGCAGCTTAGCAGGCCCGAGTCATCTACGATCCAGACGTGCTTGCCGTCGCTGACGGGCGTCGGCACATCCGGGCCGCGGTCGTAGCGCCACAGCTCGTGCGTCTTTGAGATATCGCCGTGGCCGCCAGCCTTGATCGCCAGCATCGGGTTGCGCTTCGACGGCGCAATGATGACGTCGCCGACGCACAACGGCGAGGTGATCGAGCGGTGATTCTCGCGATGCTCCGCGTTGACCCCGGTGACGCGCCAGAGTTCCTTGCCCGTGGCCGGGTCGTGGCCGGTGACCGCGTCGCCGCCGTTGACGACCACCTCGACCTGTTTGCCACGGCGCAGCAGTGCCGGCGTGGTGTAAGCGTCTTTGGATTCCTTCAAGGCGTCGGTGCGCCGTTCCGTGCGCCAGAGCTTCTTGCCGGTGAGTTTGTCCAGCGCGAGCAGGCACGACGGGACGTTGTTGGTGCTTTTGTGGAGAATCTCGACGATGAGCCGGTTGTCCAGAAGCAGCGGCGACGAGGCGTAGCCGTATTTCAACGCCAGCGGGCCGTAGTCCTTGTGGATGTTGCGCCGCCACAACTCGCGGCCGTTGAAGTCGAACGCAGCCAGGTCGCCCATGCCCGTCATCGCCCAGACGCACTCGCCGTCGGTCACCGGTGAGATCGAAGCCATGTTTTGCCGCCCACCGGCCTGATTGCCGCGGCCCACCTCGCGCTGCCACAACACGCGTCCGTCTTGGCGGCTCAGGCAGAGCAGCAACAACTCATCGCCGCCGGGCAGTTGCGTAACCTGGTTTGGCGTCAACGCCGGGTCGGGCTTGGCCGGTGATGCCGAAATCACAAAAATGTGGTCGCCCCAGATCGCCGGCGTCGCGGCGGACCGCCACGGCAGCTTCACCTTCCAGATGACGTTCTCGGTCTCGCTCCACGTCACCGGCAGGTTCTTTGCGTCAGCGGTGCCGTCGAGGTTCGGGCCGCGCCACTGCGGCCAGTTGTCGCCCGCGTGTGTGTGGATGGTTGCGAAGGCGAGCGTGAGGAGGAAGAGTCGCTTCATGGGTTTCGCAAGGCCGCGAGCTTAAGCGGAAAACCCGAAATCCGAAACTCGAAACCCGAAACAAACTCCAATCCAGCAAAAAGAGGAAATGGCGAAAATGTTTTCGCCGTGGATGAGTTTTGAAATTTGTTCTGTCCGGGTTTCAGCCCTTGTTTCGGATTTCGGATTTCGAGCTTCGGATTTCCCGATCACGGCTTTTGCACCGCATCCAGCATCTGCTTCAACTTCGCCACGTCCGTCGTCGGCGCCTGGCAGGCGTAGTTCTCGCAGACGTAGGCGGTAGCTTTGCCGTCGAGCGGCTTGATGGCGGCGACGAACTTCAGCCGTTTCGCGAGCGCGGCTTGCCGCGCGCCGCCGTCGGCCAACAGCAGGACGGTGTTCGGCAGGAACCGCTCGCGCACCGCGCGCAGCATCGCGCGCGTGTCGGCGGCATCGGGCGCGCCGGCGATGACGATCTGCCGGTGTTTCGAGAGCGCGGTATCCATCGCGCAGAGCATCTGCGGCACCGCCACCGGCGTCTGACGGAAGCGAAGCGTGAACGCCGCGAGCGATTTTGCTGCGACCTCGTTGTAGCGCGGCGTGTCGGTGAGTTGCGCGAGCCGTTGCAGGTCGGCGATGGCAATAGAATTGCCGCTCGGCTCCGCGCCGTCATAGTCATCCTTCAACCGCGCGATGATGTCGCTTTGCCCCGGTGGCGTGAACCAGAACCCGCCGCCTTCCGTATCGTGGAAGCGCGCGACCATCGTCTCGGCCAGCTCAACGGCGCGGTCAAGCCACTTCGGCTCCTGCGATGCCTCGAACAACTCCAACAGCCCTGCGATGAAGAAGGCGTAGTCGTCGAGAAAACCCTCGACCTTTGCCTCGCCATCGCGCCAGCGGCGCAGCAGCGTCTTTTTCTGCGGGTCGTAGAGCTGCGCGAGGATGAACTCCGCCGCGCGCGCGGCGGCGGCGAGATATTGCGGCTCATCCAGCGCCTGCGACGCGCGGGCCAGCGCGCCGATTATCTGGCCGTTCCACGAGGTCAGGATCTTGTCGTCCAGATGGGGCCGGATACGCTTGCTGCGGACCTCGAACAGTTTCTTCTTCGCCGCTTCGATGCGCGCGCGGGCCGCGTCGGGTGTGGTTTTGAACAGCTTCGCCATCTGCTCGAACGTTCGTGCCACGAACAGCACGTTGGCATTCTTCGGCCCGTGGCCGGTCGGGTCTTCCCAGTTGCCCGCCTCCTCGCAACCGAAATACTCGCCCACGAACTTCACCTCGTCGTCGCCGAGCGCTGCGCGCAACTCGGCCGCCGTCCAGCAGTAGAACTTGCCCTCCACGCCTTCGCTGTCGGCGTCCTCGGCCGAGTAGAACGCGCCATCCTTGTGCGTCATGTCGCGCTGGACGTAGCGCACGATGTCGCGCACCACCTCGGCGAAGAACGGCTCGCGCGTGATCTGCCACGCCTCGCAGTAGCTCACCAGAAGCTGCGCGTTGTCGTAGAGCATCTTCTCGAAGTGCGGCACATGCCAGCGCTCGTCCACGCTGTAGCGGGCGAATCCGCCGCCGATCTGGTCATACATCCCGCCCAGCGCCATCTCCCGCAGCGTGTGCTTGGTCATCTCCAGCGCCCGCGCCTCTCCGGTGCGCGCCCAGTAGCGGAGCAGGAAGTTGAACTGCACCGGCCGCGGGAACTTCGGCGCGCCGCTGAACCCGCCATGCTCGGCATCATACATGGCGCAAAACTGATCATAGCACCCACCCAGAAACTCCTCGCTCAAACCGCCGCTCGCGTCGCCCGCCGCCGCCGACTCCTTGAGCATCGCCTGCAACTGCTCGCCTTGCTGAAGCACCTTCTCGTGCTGCTGCTCCCACACTTCGTGGACGCGCGTCAGGATTTCCTTGAAGCCCGGCCGGCCGAACGCGCTCCTCGGCGGGAAATACGTGCCGCCGTAGAACGGCTTCAGGTCCGGCGTGAGCCACGCGCTGAGCGGCCAGCCGCCCTGGCCGGTCATCGCCTGCACCGCCGTCATGTAGATCTGGTCCACGTCCGGCCGTTCCTCGCGGTCCACCTTGATCGGCACGAACCATTGGTTGAGCACCCCGGCGATCTCCGCGCTCTCGAAACTCTCGTGCTCCATCACGTGGCACCAGTGGCACGTCGAGTAGCCGACGCTGAGGAAGATCGGCTTGTTCTCTAGCCGCGCCTTCTCGAACGCCTCCGCGCCCCACGGATGCCAGTCCACCGGGTTGTAGGCGTGCTGGAGCAGGTAGGGACTCTTCTCCTTCGCAAGCCGGTTGGCCTTCTTTGATTGCATGGTCGTGGCGTCCGTTGAAGCTGTCGGTTGATTGGTCGGCCCGGCCGCCACTGCCAGAGCAGCGGCCCAACCGGCCAGAGAAATCCAAGTCAATCCCCTCAAGCGCCTCACTCTCGACCACGCCCGCCAGCGGGTCAAGCGACTGAACCTTGGTGTTGTGTCAGCTTAGCGTCCGACGAACGGGAACAGTTTCTTCAACTCTTCCTTCGTGGGCTGGCGGCCGTATTCGCAGATCTCGAACGCCTCGGCGTGCTTCACCTTCGCGCCGCGCTCGGGGCCATACCACTCGATGAGTTCCTTGCGGAACCGGTCGGCGATGGACTGGAATCGTTTGTCCTGGCTGGCCCGGACCTGTTTCACGCGCTCCTGGCGCTTGGCCGGGTCGGTGGGGGCGAGCGATTCGTTGCCATTGCAGCCGCCTTCGAGGAACTGTGATTCCATCACCGCCAGTGCGTCGAGTTTCTTCTCGATGACGGGGCCAATGTCCACCGCGATGTCGGCCTTCGACGGGAGCGGTTTCTGGAACCGGTCGGTGTAGTAGAGGAACACGGGGTTCTTCTTCAGCGCGGGGACATCCGGGCAGAAGAACGGCACGGTGACGATGTAGGCCGCGTCCTGGACGAGCAGCGACGTGTAGCGATGGTCGGGATGGTAGTCCCACGGGCGCGGGCTGAACACGATGTCGGCGTTCCACTGGCGGATGAGACGGACGATGGTGCGGCGGTTCTCCAGCGTCGGCATCAGTTCGCCGTCGTGGATGTCGAGCACCTCGGTCGCGCAGCCGAGCATCGCGTCGGTCTTCTCGGCCTCGGCCTTGCGCCGGAGGGCGAGCGGCCCGCCCGCGTCGCGCCAGTGGCCGACGTCGCCATTGGTCACCGAGACGAGCTTCACGTGATGGCCCTGCGCGGCCCAGAGCGCGCCGGCGCCGCCAACCTGCAGCTCGCAGTCGTCGGGATGCGCGCCGAAGCAGATGATGCGCAGTTTGCCGTCGCCCTCGGCAGCGGACGCGGCGATGGAGGTGAAGAGGAGCAGAGCCAGTGGAAGGAGGGAGGAATGTTTCATGGCGGCCGGAGCATACACCGGCGGGGCGGAAAGTAAAACTTCCACGCTTATGGAGTGCGGCGGCTTGACGCCGCCTTGAATCCGCCCCGGCTTGACGGGGCATTTGATCCAGATACCGCATCGCTGGTCATAGGCCCACGACGGCGCGAGTCAAGCCTCGCGCCTCTGAAGGCGGCGTCAAGCCGCCGCACTCCACACGCGATCAAGCAGCGAGACTTTGCTTGATGCCACAGCGCCGACGGGAGATTCTTGGCGCGTCACATGAAGACGAGCGTTGGACAATTTGCGATTGCGTTGCTGGCGACCGTTCTGCTCGGCTGCGGACGCGCGCCCGATCCGGTGGCGGAGAAGGCGAAGCCGGCTCCGCCCGCTGCTGCCGCCGATACGACCGACTGGCCGATGTTCCGCGGCAACCCGCACCTGACCGGCGTGGCGGCCGGCTCGCTGCCGGAGAAGTTGAAACTGCGCTGGCGGTTCAAGGCCGAGGATGCAGTGGAATCGTCCGCAGCCATCGTCACTGACACGGTCTATGTCGGCTCGAACAGCAACGCACTGCACGCGCTCGACCTCGCCACCGGCAAGCAGCGCTGGCTCTATC
>JACRKA010000371.1 GCA_016219905.1 Verrucomicrobiota bacterium | reverse complement strand
TCTTCCGCGACATCGCCGGCCCCTACGTCGTGTTGTTCGCCGGCAGCCACGATTGCCGGCTGGTCAACAACCTCATCTGCAACAGCGACGTCTCCGCGCTGATCTCTATCGTCACCGCCAAACCTTCCGACCCGGCCACCGCCAATCTCCGGCCGCAGGTGCTGAACAACATCCTCCACCGCAACACCGTCAAGCGCGCCGTCGTGAGTGCGCAGCGCGGCGCGGCCACCGGCCTCGTCATGGATTACAATCTCATCGCCGAGAGCGGAAACATCTGCCTGCTCGATGATGCCGAGGTGCCACTGAAAGACCTCCCTCAGCGCGGCCACCAGACCCACGGCGTGAACGAGCCGCCGCTCTTCCGCGACTTCGCGCGCCACGATTTCCATCCCGCAGCCGGCTCACCGACCACCGACCGCGGCGCCGACCTTCGCGCCCTCGTCCTCCACGACGCCGACGGCACGCCGCGCCCGCAAGGCCAGGCCTTCGACATCGGCCCGTTCGAGTTGCGGTGAGAGGCGGAGAAATGGTGTGGGTGCGACAGGCTGAATCGAGTCGAGAAATGAAGCGATTGAACCCTGCGAAGAGTTTTGAGACAGGATTACGCACATACTCCGGCGTCATTGACCTGCGGTGGGCCTTCCGATAGATTGCGCGGCACTCTGGGCCGTTGCTTTGGCTGCCAACATCTCCATCGCCGAGTCGGTTGACCGCGCTCCCAAGTCCACTACGGGAGCGGTGCCGCCGTCTGCCGGCGCGATGGTGGCGGTGGACGGGCGTTTCTTCCGCTGCGGCGAACAAAAATTCTTCATCAAAGGCTGCACCTATGGGCCGTTCGCGCCCAACGCCGCCGGCGAGCCGTATCCGGGCCAGTCGCGGACGCGGTCGGATTTCCGGCTGCTGCGCGAGCTGGGGGCGAATCTCATCCGCGTCTATCACCCGCCGCCGCGCTGGATTCTCGACGTGGCGGGCGAGGAGGGGCTGAAGGTCTTCGTGGACATCCCGTGGCGCAAGCACACCTGCTGGCTGGACGACGACGAGGCGATTCGCGAGGCGCGCGAGTCGGTCGCGAAGGCCGTGCGCGACACGCGCGAGCATCCGGCGGTGTTCGCGTTCAGCGTGGTGAACGAGATCCCGCCCGACATCGCCCGCTGGTATGGCGCGCGGGAAATTGAGGAGTTCGTGGACGAGCTGGTGGACGTGGGCAAGCAACTCGACCCGGCGCGGCTGTTCACGTTCGCGAATTATCCGCCGACGGAGTTCCTGCGGCCGCGGCTGCCCGACTTCTCCTGCTTCAACGTCTATCTCCACGACCAGCGCGCGTTCGAGAACTATCTCGCCCGGCTCCAGATCATCGCCGACGAGAAGCCGCTGGTGCTTGGCGAGTTCGGCATAGACAGTGTCCGCGAAGGGCCGGAGCGGCAGGCGGAGATCCTGGCGTGGCACGTCGAGGCGACGTTCCGCGGCGGCGCGGCGGGCACGATTTTGTTTTCGTTCACGGATGACTGGTTCACCGGCGGCCACCCGATCGAAAACTGGGCGTTCGGCCTGACCGACCGCGCGCGCCAGCCGAAGCCGGCGTTTCATGCCGTGCGATCGCGGTTCACGCAGGCGCCGCATTTCCCGCTGCCGAAGACCCCGCGCGTGTCGGTGGTCGTCGCGAGCTACAACGGTGCCCGCACGCTGCCCGCCTGCCTCGAATCGCTCGGCAAGCTGAATTACCCGAACTACGAGGTCATCCTCATTGACGACGGCTCGACCGACGACACGCCCGCCATCGCGAAGCGTTACCCGCACGCGCGCTACATCCGGCAGGCGAACTGGGGCCTCTCCTACGCCCGCAACGCCGGCATCCTCGGCGCCACCGGCGACATCGTCGCATTCACCGACTCCGACTGCCGCGCCGACGAGGACTGGCTTTATTATCTCGTCAACGATCTGCTCAAAACCAACGCGGCCGGCATCGGCGGGCCGAATTACCTGCCGCCCGAGGACGACTGGGTCGCCGCGGCGGTCTCCGCATCGCCCGGCGCGCCGTCGCACGTCCTGCTCGACGACCGCACGGCCGAGCACATTCCCGGCTGCAACATGGCGTTCTGGAAATGGGCGCTGGAGCAGATCGGCGGCTTCGACCCGATCTTCCGCAAGGCCGGCGATGACGTGGACGTCTGCTGGCGGCTGATGGAGAACGGCCACAAGATCGCGTTCTCGCCAGCGGCGTTCGTGTGGCACTACCGCCGCTGCACGGTGAAAGCCTACCTGCGCCAGCAGCAGGGCTACGGCGAGGCCGAATCGCTCCTGCGCAACAAGCACCCGGAATACTTCAACGCGCTCGGCGGCTCCATCTGGCACGGCGTCATCTACACGCAGGCGCTCCAGGGCATCCGTGTCGGCCGGCCCGTCATCTACCACGGCATCTTTGGCTGCGGCCTCTTCCAGACGCTCTACACGCCGCAGCCCGCCGGCATGCTCAATGCCATCACCAGCCTCGAATACCACGCGCTGGTCATCTTCCCGCTGCTGGTGCTCGCGCTCCTGTTCAGCACCCTCTGGCCGCTGCCGGCCGCCGCGCTGCTGGCGAGCATCACCGCGTGCGCCGTCGCCGCCGCGCAGGCTTACATCCCGAAAAAACAACGCCGCTTCTGGTCGCGTCCGCTGGTGGCACTGATGTATTTCCACCAGCCGCTGTTCCGCGGCCTCGAACGCTACCAGGGCCGGCTCCAGCGCCGCGGCACGCCGTGGGACGCGCTCGCCCGCGCCAAGGCGCTGCCGCCCGCGTTGCGCCAGACCGGCCAGGACGCGCAGCTCCAGCTCTGGAGCGAGAACGGCACCGACCGGCTGCGATTGCTGAAAGGGCTTTTCGAGCGGCTCGAACGCGACGGCTGGCGGCACCGTTGCGCCAGCGCCTACGAGCCCTCGGACCTCGAAGTCTATGGCAACCGTTGGAACAAGGTGCAGGTCCAGACCACCGACGAGAACCACGGCGGCAACAAGCGGCTCGTGCGCGTCCGGCTTCGCTACCAGTGGACGCTCGCCGCGCGTGTCGCGTTCGCGGCAATCACGGCCGTCATCCTCGCCGTCTTCGGCGGGCTGGAGAAGGCCGGCTTGAAAATCGCCGGCTACAGCATCCTGCCGTTGATTCCCGTGGCGAGCTACTTCATCAACCTGCGCGCGCGCCGCCTGCAACGGCTCGTCTCGATGCTCGTCGGCGACGTCGCGCAACGCCTCGGCTTCGTCCCCGTGCCGGCCAAGCCCGGCGCGAATGCGAAGGACGGCGCAACTGAGCAGGTGTCATGAACAATTTCCGCCGCGTTATCGCCTACTTTGCGTCCGACTGGCCGCTGACGGCCGGCGGCGTCGGTTGTGTGCTGCTCGGCGTCATCGCCAACCTGCTCAAGCCGTGGCCGATCAAAGTCATCATTGACGACGCGCTGCTGAAGCGATCCACCGACGCCGCGGCAGTGATCGGTCTGATGGCCGCCACGTTACTGGGCCTGCATCTGCTCGAAACCCTCTTCAACGCCGCGCAGACCTACATCATGATCGTCGTCGGCCAGCGCGGCACGGCGCGGGTGCGTTACGATCTGTTCCGCCGGCTCCAACGGCTGCCGATGCGGTTCCATCATCGCCAGCCGCTCGGCGACACCATCTACCGCGTCACCGGCGACACGTTCGCGTTCCAGAATTATTTCCAGCACGGCCTTGTCACCGCCTCCGTCGCAGCAGTCACGCTCGTGGCGATGCTCATCATCATGGCCAAGCTCAACCCGCGGCTGACGCTGGTCGCCGCGCTGGTGGTGCCCGTGCTGCTGGCGGTGTTCCGCGGATTCTCCAGTCGCATGACCCAGCGCGCCACGCTCACACGCCAGGCCGAGAGCGACATGACCTCGCGGGTGCACCAGGTGATGTCGGCGATTCCCGTCGTGCGCGCCTACGTGCGCGAGGAATACGAGGAAGCGCAGTTCGCCACCACCAGCGAGCGGGCGCTCGTCGTCCGGCTGGCGCAGCATCGCATCGAGATCGTCTATTGGCTCGTCATCGGCGTCGTGCTCGGCACCGCCACCGCCGCGATGACGTGGCTCGGCGCTCTCGACGTGCTCGCCGACCGCCTCACGCTTGGCCAGCTCACGGTGTTCCTGGCTTACCTCGCAATGCTGTTCGCGCCGCTCCAGACGCTCAGCAACGTCGTCTCCACGATGCAGGGTGCGCTGGCCGGCGTCCGGCGCGTGTTCGAGGTGCTCGACCAGCCGGAGGAAATCCGCGACGCGCCCGGCGCTGTCGCCGTCGGCATCGGCGGCAAGTGCCGGGGCGAGGTCGAGTTCCGCGCTGTCGGCTTCAGCTACGAGGCGGGCCGCGAGGTTCTGCACGGCGTCAACCTCCGCATCCAGCCGGGCCAGCGCGTGGCGGTCATCGGCCCCAGCGGCGTGGGCAAGACCACGATGCTCCAGTTGCTGCCGCGGTTTTACGACCCGACCAACGGCGAGGTGCTGCTCGACGGCCGCGACGTGCGCACCATCACCGGCCGCAGCCTGCGCGCGCAAATCAGCGTCGTTCTCCAGGACGCCATCCTGATGCCGGCAACCGTGGCGGAGAACATCGCCTACGGCAAACCCGGCGCGTCGCGCGAAGAAGTCATGGCCGCGGCGCGGGCCGCCAATGCCGACGCTTTCATCGCGAAGCTGCCGCGCGGCTACGACACGCTCATTGGCGAAAGCGGCATGAAGCTCAGCGGCGGCGAGCGGCAGCGCATCGCCATTGCCCGCGCGTTCCTGAAGGACGCGCCGGTGCTGGTGATGGACGAGCCGACCAGTGCGCTGGACTCGGAGAGCGAGGCGGCCATCGTGGACGCGCTCCAGCGGTTGATGAAAAACCGCGCGGTGTTGATGGTGGCCCATCGGCTCAGCACCGTGCGCGACAGCGACTTGATCGCAGTGCTCCAACAGGGCGCGATCACCGAACTCGGCTCGCACGCGGAGTTGATGAAACGCGGCGGCTACTACGCGCGGTTGATGGAACGGCAGTTGAGGAAGTGAATGATTGGAGTAATGGAGTGATGGAGTATTGGAGTAATGGATTGATCGTGACTTGGTGTTGCGAAAGGAAGGCGCACGTTTCGCAATGCTTTCCCCCCAACACTCCAACACTCCAACACTCCAACACTCCAATATCCTGACCATGCGCATCGTCACCAGCGGCTTGATCGCAACCTATCCACTCGGCGGGGTGGCGTGGGACTACGCCCAATACGCCGCCGGATTCCGCCGGCTCGGCCACGAGGTGCTTTACCTCGAAGACACCGGCCACTGGCTTTACGATCCCGCCGCGCAGACCTACAGCGACGACGCCACCCGCGCGACGGAATATCTCGCCCGCGTCATGAAACGGTTCGGCCTCGGCGACAACTGGTCGTTGCGCGACCCGAAAGACGTTTATTGGGGCCGTAGCGAGCAGCAGGTGGCCGAGTGGTGCGCGAGCGCCGATCTCGTCCTGAACATCTCCGGCTCGCTCTGGCTGCGCGAGGCTTACCAGAAGGCGCGCTGCAAGGTCTATCTCGACAGCGATCCCGGTTACACGCAGGCCAAGGTGCGCCGCGTCCTCGATGGCCGCCCCGGCCCGAACGAGGCATACGCCATCGAGGGCATGAAACTCCACGACCGCTTCTTCACATTCGCCGAGAACATCGGCCAGCCGGATTGCGTCCTGCCGATGGACTTGTTCGCGTGGAAATCCACAAGACAACCGGTGTTGCTGGATGAATGGAGAATCCAAAATCCAAAATCCAAAATCCAAAATCCGCCGTGGACCACCGTCATGAGTTGGAAGATTGAGGAACGTCCACCGGAGATTTCGGGCAGACAGCTTGGCGGCAAGGACGTGGAGTTTGCGAAGTTCATGGACCTGCCACGGCGCGTCAGCGTGCCACTGGAAGTCGCCGTGAGCGGCGTTGCGCCGCGCGAGGCGCTCACGGCGGCCGGTTGGCGCGTGCAGGACGGCCACGCCGTGTCGCGCGACGCGGAGATGTATCACGACTACATCCTGCGCTCGCGCGCCGAGTGGAGCGCGGCGAAGCAGGCGTATGTGGCGACGCGCAGTGGCTGGTTCAGTTGTCGGACGGCGTGCTATCTCGCCGCGGGCAAACCGGCGGTCGTGCAGGACACCGGCTGGAGCAAGTTCTACCCGACGGGCCGCGGCCTGCTGGCGTTCACGACGCCAGAAGAAGCTGCCGACGCGATT
Organism: Verrucomicrobiota bacterium; assembly: GCA_016219905.1. GTDB lineage: Bacteria > Verrucomicrobiota > Verrucomicrobiia > CAIQCK01 > CAIQCK01 > JACRKA01. Next base: position 6,422 of record JACRKA010000371.1, on the reverse strand, counting down.
CGCCGCGTTGAGAGCGATTACGCCGCCCACTGCTGCGCCGCGCGAGAGATCGCAGCAGAGTGTTTTGATGCGGGCAAGGTTCTGAAGAAGTTGATTGCGACACTCTGAGAGTTTCATCGTCGCGTGGGGGCACGCGGCCTACAATCGCGATTGTTCTCGTCTTTGTTTCGCTCGCTTTTTCAAGAAGAGCGCAAGAAGCACATACGGCGAGACGGCGAACAGGATGATCAGTGCACTAACCAAGAGTAGATGCGCTTCAATCCATTTTAAGTGTTGCCCCGCCAGAACGCCGAAAACGCTCATGATTACGATGGCTTCAATCAACGTCAGGCCCCACTTCGAAAAGATTCGAAGAATGACCCATCCCAAAAGACCAGCTATATAAAGGTAGCCAGCCCATTGATAAAATAGGTGCGCGTTCATTTTTCGACACTCGTGATGGAGCCAAACCTCATTGGGCTACCGATTGAGCTCCAACTGCTACGAAGCCAATGCATGCTACCAAACGTTAATCAAGTGTCCATGAAAACTTGACCGCAGCTTGGGGTGCGACCCGAGCAATCTGGCTGGTCACAGATGGAGGAGTGTGGCATTTGTTGCCCATGAAACGCGGTTCACAACCATGACCATCATCGTTGCCGGTTACATCGTCGGTTGCCCGCTGGCCGGGATGAACTGGGGCCATCTGAACTTCCTGCTCGGCCTGAAGAAGCTCGGCCACGAGGTGTGGTTCCTGGAGGACAGCGGCGAGTTCTCGATGCCCTATGACCCGGAGCGGAACGTCTGCGACGTGGACAGCAGCTACGGGCGCGCCTATCTCGAAGGCAACCTGCTACGGTTCGGCCTGTCGGGGCGATGGTGCTACTACAGCCAGTTCGAGAACAAGTTCTATGGCCTGACCGAGTCGGAACTGGACCGGTTGTGCAAGCGGGCCGACCTGCTCATCAACGTTTCGACGGTGAACCCGTTGCGGCCGATGTATGCGCAGGCGCGGCGGAAGGTGGCGGTGGACACCGACCCGGTGTTCACGCAGGTGCGCCTGGCGAATGGCGAGGAGTTCATGCGCAAGCTCTATGCGGGGCACGATGTTTGTTTCACGTGCGGCCCGCGTCTGGTCGAGCCGGTGCGGTGCGGGGTGCCGACGGGCGGCATTGCGTGGCGGTTCACGCCGCTGCCGACGTATCTGGATTTCTGGCGGCCCGCGCCGGCACCGGCGGCGGACGCGGCGTTCACGACGGTGATGCAGTGGGCAAGCTACAAGTCGGTCGAGTATGGAGGACGGAGCTACGGGCAGAAGGACATCGAGTTCCGGAAAATCTGGGACCTGCCGCGGCACACGCGCGTGCCGATCGAGGTCGCCATCTCCAACAAATCGCCGGAAGACGAACTGCGCGCGGCGGGCTGGCGGTTGACGAACGCCATTGAGAAGACGCGGACGCTGGACGCCTACCGCGATTTCATCACCGGCTCGCGCGGTGAACTGGGGATCACGAAGAATGCTTACGTCGTCGGCGCGACCGGCTCGTTCAGTGACCGGACGGCGCTTTACATGGCGAGCGGCCGGCCGGTGCTGGTGCAGGACACGGGGTTCGGCGACTGGCTGCCGGTGGGCGAAGGCTTGTTGACCTACAGCGACGTGGAGAGCGCACGGGGGGGCTTGGAGCGGATCAACACGGACTACGCGCGGCACGCGGCAGCGGCGCGGCGGATAGCGGAGGAATACTTCGACGCGACAAAGGTGCTGGCGCGGTTGATCGCGGCGTGCGGCTGACGCCGGCTACTTTTTCTTCTTCTTGCCGCCACCCTTCTTGGCCTCGCCTTTCTTCTCCGCGTCTTTGGCGATCGCGCCAGCCTGAATCTCGGTGGCGTGCCGGATCGAACTCCCTTCCTTGGCGGTGAAGCTCACGGCAATCGGGTCGTTCTCCTTGATGTCAGCGAAGGTGGCAGGTTTCCCGTCGCGCAGGATCTTGACGTCGGGCTTGATGGTGAAGTGGAGCGTCCGGGTCTTGCTCGAAGTGTCTCCTTTGGGGACTTTTCCCTGTAATTGAGGTTCCCCCCTGACGCTGATGGTGCTGCCGGCGATGTTGACGACGGTGCCGGTGAACGGGCTGGCGATTTTCTCGATGGCGTTCGGGTCGGGCCGTTTGCGCCCACTGCCACCCCCATCGCCGCCCGCGCCGGCGCCAAGCGCCAGGGGAGACGTTGCGGCCAAGGCTGTTATCGTCAGCAGCGAAATGATCTGCTTTGTTGGTTTCATGCTGTCACCGTGCGGTTGTTGGTCGGCTTTCTATTCCTTTTTCTGCTTCTTGCCCTTCTCTTTCTTGTCAGGCTCCTGCTTCGGGGCGTCGTCCGGCTTGCTTTCCCGGGTCTCCGTGAATTTCCCGACCTGAATCTCGGTGACGTGACGCATGGAGCTTCCTTCCTTCGCGGTGAAGCTCACCTGCACGGCGTCATTCTCATGGATGTCGCTGATCCTGGCGGGCTGGCCGTTCTTGAGAAGCTTGGTGTCAGACTTGATCACGAAGTGGAGCGTGCGTCTGTTGTCCTTCTTCTTGCTTTCGTTCGTGTCCTGGCCGGCCGGCTTTTTTTCCAGCGTGGGCGTGCCCCGGACACTCATGGTGTTGCCGGCAATGTTCACGATCTGGCCGGTGAATGGGCTGACGATCTTGTCCATGGCGTTCGGGTCCGCGCGCCGGCCTCCGCCCCCCTGCGCAGCCGCCAGGCTGCAACTGATTGCCAGGGTCGCCGTCCAGACCGCCAGTCTCAATGTCTTCATAGGCCTTCCTTTCAATGCGGATTATAACAGCGTCTTCGCGAATGCCACTGCAAATCTCTCGACGGCCATTGCATGCTGCCGCATCATCCGCCCGCCATGGCCGGGTGGTTCCATAACTTGTTTCGCGCCGCGGCGCCCGCGCTCGCGCCGCATCTGGCGACCGGCGAGCGCGGCGAGCGCGAAGCGGCCCGCCACCTTCACCGGCGCGGCTACAAGATACTGACGCGCCGTTTCTCAGGTAAACACGGCGAACTTGACATTGTTGCGCGCGACGGCGAAGTGCTGGCGTTCGTGGAGGTCAAGACCCGCGGCAGCGAACAGTTTGGCGCGGCGGCCGACGCGGTGGATGCAGAGAAGCGCGAGCATCTGGCGAGCTGCGCGCGGGAGTATCTGCGGCTGCTGGGCAACCCGCGCATCCCGGTGCGGTTTGACATCGTGGAGGTTTACATGGACGAGGACGCGCCGCAGCCGCGCGAAGTGAGGCTGATTCAGGGGGCGTTCACGATGCCGGGGCACGTCAGCGATTAAGCCGGAACGATGCAGTTGAAGCGGATGTTCGCTGTCGTAGGCGCCGACGTAAGGAGGCGGAATCGTTCGGCAATTATGAGAGATTCGCCTCCTTGCGTCGGCGCCTACGAGGGGCAACTGCATCGTTCCGGCTAAGCCCGCAAGGATGCGGTCACGGCTGGCTCTTCAGAAACTGAACTGCTTCACGTTGCCGGCATGGACCTCGATCAGGTCGCCCAACACCACCTCGCTGCCGCGGACGGATCGGTTGCCGAGGCGGCCCGCGGAGATTTCTTTCGCGCCAGGCGATAGCTTGCCGTCGGCGAGATGCTTCGCCACCTGCACGGTGAGGTAGCCGAGGTCCACCGGGTTCCACATCAGGAACGCGCGCACGACGCCCGAGTCCACGTAGGGCCGCGCCAGGCTCGGCAGGCAGACGCCGGTGACGTGCACAGTGTCTTTGAAGCCGCCGCTCTGGACCGCGCCGGCCGCGGCGGGCAGCGCGCTGGGCGTCAGCGTAAACACCCCGCGGATCTGGCGGTCGCCTTGCAGCAACTCCTCCATCGCGCGGTAGGCCGCTGATGGGTCGTCCTCGACGCGCTTGATGTTCACGACCTGCATCAATGGATGTTTCGCCGCGATGACGTTGCGCATCTCGCGGATCCAGACCTGCTCGCCCGCCATCGGCGTCGTGCCGGAGACGATCACTGTGCGCAGTTGCCCGCCCCCGAGGCGCGCCATCAGCTCCACCAGCGACCGCGCCAGCGCCTCGTCGCTGACCGGGCGCACAAACCACGCCCGCTCGCTGCGCTTCTCGTCCGCGTCGCTGTCGAAGGTGATGACCTTCACGCCGTTCTGTTTGGCGCGTTTGAGCGCCGGGGCCATGCCCATCGAGTCGCGCGGCGCGATGGCGATGACGTCCATGCCGCGGTTGACGAGGTTGTCCACGAGTTCCACCTGCGCGAGCAGTTCCTTTTCGAGGGGCGACTCGCAATACAACTGCACGCCCAGTTCGCGCGCCGCCTCGCGCGCACCCTGCTCGCACGCGGCGAAGTAGGGGTCGCCCTTGGCCTTTGAGACCAGCGCGATGCGCAACGATGGCGGGGCTGGCGGCGGGCCGCCGCAGCCGGCGAGCAAGCCGCAGGCGACAAGCATGACGAGGCAGCGGAGGAACATGAGGCGGAAATCCGAAGGCCGAAGGCCGAAATCCGAAAGAACTCCGAAGAACGAAGCCCCAAAGGCCCGTGCGGCATGCGTTCGGCCTTCGGCCTTCGGCCTTCGGGTTTCGGATTTTCTTCCCAGTCGCACGCCGACAGCATACGGGCCGCCGCCGAAAAAGAAAGTTTGGAAAACGGCGCGCCGACTCTTTATGCTGCGCGCCGCTCTGAGGTCACGCCATGCTTGTTCGCGGGAAACATTACGCCACCGGCCAGGTGGTTGACGTTCACGTCAACGCCGACGCGGGTGTCATCGAAGTCGTCGCGCCGCTGGATGCGTCGCGCGCGGCCGACCTCGGCGGCGGCAACGAGTTTGTCGCGCCGGGATTCTTCGACATCCAGGTCAACGGCTTTGCCGGCGTGGATTTCCAGAATCCGGCCCTCACCGCCGACGACCTGGCCCACGCCACGCGCGAACAGCTCCGCCACGGCACCACGCAGTATCTCGCCACCGTCGTCACCGGCTCGCACGATGAAATCATTGCGCGGCTGAAGGCGCTGGCCCGCGCGCTCGACCAGCGGCAGGAATTGTCGCGCACGGTCGCCGGCTTTCACCTCGAAGGCCCGTATCTGAGCGCTGAGGAAGGCCCGCGCGGCGCGCACCCGCCCGAACACCTCCGTCTTCCATCGTGGGAGGAGTTCGAGAAATTCCAGGAAGCCGCCGCCGGCCGCATCGTGATGGTGACGGTGGCGCCGGAGCTGCCCGGCGCGTTGCGCTTCATCGAGGCCGCGGCCGCTGCGGGCGTCGTTGTTGGCATCGGCCACACGGCGGCCGACGACCGTCAGATTGCCGACGCGGTCGCTGCGGGCGCGAAGATTTCCACGCACCTCGGCAACGGCAGCCACGCCACGTTGCCGCGCCACGCCAACTACATCCAGGTCCAGCTTGCCGACGACCGCCTCATGGCGAGTTTCATCACCGACGGCCACCATCTGCCGCCCTACGCTGCCAAGAACTTCATCCGTGCCAAGGGCATCGAGCGTTCGATCCTGACCACCGACGCGATCAGCGCCGCGGGCGCGCAACCCGGCCGTTACCGGCGCGGGGAAGTGGAGCTTGAATCGGACGCGACCGGCCGCGTGTCGCTGCCCGGCACGCCTTATCTGGCCGGTTCGTCGGCCACGCTCGAGCAATGCGTCGGCAACGCCATCGCGTGGGCCGGCCTCAGCGTCGCCGATGCCGTGCGCATGGTCACCGAAAACCCGACCGTCCTCCTCGGCCGTCGCCGGCGCGTGCTCGAACAGGGCGCGTCGGCCAACCTCATCCTTTTCAGCCGCATTGACGGCCGCATCCGCGTCAACGACGCCGTCGTGCGCGGCAAAGTGATTTTCATGGACGCCAAGACACGCATCATCCGCTGACGAAAGCCCTCATGGACAAACAACTGCAAAAAATCGTTTCCCTCCTCACCAGCGACCAGGCCCAGCGCCGCCTCGCCGCGGCCATCGTGCTAGGCGAACTTGGCCCGGCCGACACGGACATCGTGCAGGCGCTCGGCGCCGCGCTCGGCAGCGCCGACGAGGCGCTCACGCGGGAACTGGTCTTTGCGCTCGGCCAGACGCGCCACAAGGCGGCGTTCCCGTATCTGCTGCCGCTGCTGCTGACTGCGCCGCCCGGCGTCCGCGACCGCGCCGGCCGCGCGCTGGCCCTTTTGAAGATGGACGTCGAGGCGGAATTGCAGAAGGTCTGGGCCAAGGCGACCGACGAGCAGAAGCGCACCCTGCTGGACGTGTTCGCGCGGCTGCACAGCACCAGCGCGACACGGTTCCTGCTGGGCGGCCTGTTCGACCCCGACTTCGAGATGGTGAAGTCCATCTGTGGCGCGATCCGACGCCACATCAACGACGCCAGCGAGCAGGAGCGCAAGGACCTGTTCAAGCAGGTCGAGAGCTTCCTGAAGACGCCGAAGGTGAAGAAGGAC
>JACRKA010000372.1 GCA_016219905.1 Verrucomicrobiota bacterium | reverse complement strand
CTCCGGCAGCGCCCAGTGCAGATACCACGAGAAGTGCGGCGTGTCGTCGCGGTCGTTGTCGAGCACCGGCGGCAGGATGAGTTTGTCTTCCGGGTAATGGTCGAACCACTTATGCGGCGCGAAGCACGGCACGTGGGGCAGCCGGAAGCCGCACGCGACGAAGAACGGCTTGTCCTTCGGCGCGGCCTGCAGCGCCTCGATGGCGGCGCTGGCGATCTTGTAGTCGCCGCCGTCCTCGTCCGTGCCGGGCAACACACCCCAGTCCATCGCCGGGTGTCGCGGTTCCGGCAGCTTCGCGATGGGTTTCGGCACGCGGCCGATGCCGGGCGCGGGACCCCACGTGTTGAACTCGGCGGCGCGGTCCTTCGGCTTGATCGAGCCGTCGTGATAGATCTTGCCGCACGTGAACGTCGTGTAGCCGGCGCGCGTGAACGTCTGCGGCAGCGTGACGTGGTTCTTGAGCGCCTCGACGTCGCGGATGCCGGGCGCGAGGCCGTAGATGCCGGTGGTGGACGGGCGCAAGCCGGTGAGCAGGCTGGCGCGCGACGGGTTGCAGAGCGGACATTGGTTGTGGGCGTTGGTGAAGAGCGTGCCACGCGCCGCGAGCCGGTCCATGTTCGGTGTCTTGACCTGCGGATGGCCGCCGAGGCAGCCGACCCAGTCGTTGAGGTCGTCCACGGCGAAGAAGAGCACGTTCGGTTTTTCCGCCGCAGCCGCGAACGAAGCTCCCGGCCCCGCCAGCCAGCCGAGGCATAGGAGGATGAGAATGATTTTGGATGCGTGCCGTGAGGTTGCGTTCATGTTCAAAACTCCAATCGCTGCGATGTGAACGGAATCTTTACATGGTCGCGGTTCGGCAGTAAAACCCGTTTCCATGAAACCGACCCTGACCACCCGCCGACAGTTTCTCGTCTCCAGCGCCGCCGCGGCGCTTTCAGTCTCCATCATCCCCCGCCACGTCCTCGGCGCGGGCCAGACGCCGCCTTCGCGCAAGCTCCGCATCGGCTGCGTCGGCATCGGCGGCTAGGGCGGCGGCGTGACCGCCGAGCTTGCCACGTTCGACAATGTCGAGATCGCCGCGCTCTGCGACGTGGACGACAAATACGCCGCGCGCAACATAAAGAAATATCCCGGCCGGCCGCTCTACAAGGACTACCGCATCATGCTTGAGAAGGAGAAGGGCCTCGACGCGGTGATGGTCGGCACGCCGGACCATTGGCACGCGCCGATCTCGCTCGCGGCGATGCAGCTCGGCAAGCACGTCTATTGCGAGAAACCGCTGTCGCATACCATCGAGGAGGCCCGCCTGATGGAGCGCGTGGCACGCGAGACGGGCGTGGTGACGCAGATGGGCAACCAAGGCCACGCCGGCGAGGGTCTCCGGCTGACGAAGGAGTGGATTGACGCGGGCGCCATCGGCAAGGTCAGCGAAGTGCATGTCTGGTCGGACCGGCCGGGCAAGTTTTGGAAAACGCAAGGCCGCCTCCGGCCGACCGACACGCCGCCGGTGCCGGAGGGACTCGACTGGAACCTCTGGCTCGGCCCGGCGAAGGAGCGCCCGTATCATCCCGACTATGTGCCACGCCAGTGGCGCGGCTGGATTGATTTCGGCTGCGGCGCGCTCGGCGACATGGCGGTCCACAACGCCGACCCGGCGTTCTACGCGCTCGACCTCGGCGCGCCTGATCGGGTCGAGGCAGAGACTTCGCCGACCAATCCCGATTCGTTCCCGCTCTGGAGCATCATCAGCTACCATTTCCCCGCCAAAGGCAAACACGGCCCGGTGAAGATGGTCTGGTATGATGGAGGCAAGATGCCGCCGCGCCCACCAGGACTCGAAGCCGACGCCAAGATGGAAGACAACGGCATCTACTTCGTCGGCGACAAGGCCGTCATTTTGGCCGGCGGATGGTCCGGCACGCCGCGCATCGTTCCGGAGACGAAGATGCAGGCGTTCCAGCGACCGGAGAAGACCATCCCGCGCAGCGTTGGCCACCGCCGCGAATGGGTTGAAGCCTGTCTCGCGGGCAAGCCGCAGGACGCGAAGGCCGGCTTCTGGTATTCCGCGCCGTTCACCGAGGCATTGCTGGTCGGCTTGTTGCCGGTGTTGACGGGCAAGCGCATTCAGTGGGACGCCGCGGCGATGAAGGCCGTCAACGTGCCTGAAGCCGAGCCGTTCATCCGCAAAGCCTACCGCCGCGGCTTCGAACTGCCTGTCGCCCGACGGCCCCGCATCCGTTGGTTTGGAAGTTGAGCGGTGCACGAAGGCCCCCTGCCCTCAATGACGGCGGTGCAGGCGGAGAACAGAAATCGCCCTTGGGAACCATGAGAATAATTCCGGACTTCATGAAGTCCGGAATTATCGTTTTTGCCACGCACGCCGCACAATCTCGCGCATGCTTCCATGAACCGCGCTCTTGGGCTTGGAAGCCGCACGGAAGGCCCACACGCCCCGGCCTTTGTGCTCCGCCACCACGAAACCGCGCCGACTCAGCTTCGCCATATGTCGGCTGACTGCGGGGGCGGACATGCCAAGCTGGCTGATGCACTCCTCTGCTGTCGCCTCCACATGCCTGTCCAGATGCCGCAGAATCTGGAGCCGTCGCAAGTCCGTAAAGGCAGTGGCGGCTTCGAACACCACCGTGTGCAATGCCGGCCGATTGCGGCTCGGCCCAACCTGTGCGCCCTCGCTCGTTCTCAGAAGCCGGTTTAGCCATCGGCTCATGGCGCCGCTAAGCGTCTGCTCTCCGTAGGCCGACCGGAAGGCGTAGTGGCATCGCGCGCCGGACCGCCGGCCTCGGATCAGGCCAACCGCCATCAGAAGCCTCAAGTGGCCCGATAGCGCGTTCAACGGCAAATGAAGTTTCTGCGTCAGGGCTGTTGGTGTGGTTTCGTCGTGCTGCGCCAGGCAGGACAGGATGCGCAGCCGCGGACGTGAGGCGATCGCTCGGGCCAATCGAATAATGATCTCATCCATACAACGCTCCAACAATAATTCCGGACTTCATGAAGTCCGGAATTATTGTATCGCCCTCCCGCCCCACCCACAATGCCATACTTGTCCCTTCACTCGCTTCAACGCACAGGGGTCGCAAGGCGCCGCGTGAAGAGCGCGGTCGCGGCCTCTTTCGTGCGTCATGCATGATCACTCGTAGATGAACTGCGCCGTCGCCGTGCAATCGCGGTCGGCGTGCAGGCGGACCCAGTGTGCGCCGTAGCCGTCAGGGAGATCGTGCGTGAACGGTTTGCCCGGCTCGACGGTGAACCGGTCGTATTCGCGCCAGACACCGGTCGCGAGAAAATCCACTTCGACCGTGAACGTCACCGGCTCCTTCGCGTCGTGGGAGAGCGTGAGCGACTTGCGCGCGAAGTTGGTCATCAGGAACGGGTCGCTTGGCTCGCCGGCCTTCACCGCCGTGGCTTTCCACGGGCCGCCTCGGCCGGCGGGTTTGCCGAGCTGCCAGAGATCGTCCGTCTTGCCGAACCAGAGCGCGACCTTGCCGTCGGCGGACTTGAAGACGCGGCCGACGGACGGCGCGTCGAACTCGCCGGACATCACCATCAGCCCGCGCCACGTGCAGAAGTCGGCGATGCGCATCCGATGCGCCGCGACAGGCTTCATCTTGCGATAGTCGGGCTGGTCCTGGCTCTTCGCGCCGCTGGAGCGCGGGATTTCGTAGAAGATGCCGTGGAAGTTGGCGAGGTTGCGCTCGCTCTCGACTTCGCGCACGCCGCGCGGCCAGCCGCTCGCGAACGGCCGGTCGAACGCCGCGTCGGTCTTTGGCAGCCTCCAGCGGTTGCCGCTCTTGTCGGCGATGACGACGGACGCGGCGTCCACGGTGAACTCCGGCTGCACCGCCAGCTTCGGGCGGATGGCCTTGACCTCCTCCGGCTCGGCCATCACGGTGAACGCGAGCTTCTCGTCCACTTCGTAGTAACCGTCAGCAGTGACGACTTGGAGATTCCGGTTCGCTTTCGCCGGGCGGATGAGCGCGGGCGTCGTGACGCCGGCGCTCTTGTCTGCGCTGGCACCTCTCGGTGCCGCGCCGCCGCCGCTGACATGGAAATACGCGCTCGCCACGCAATCCTTGCCGGCCTTCAGCCGCACCCACTCAGCTTTCACGCCGGCGTCGAAGACGTGGTGGCGGTAGCTCTTCGCGGGCACTTCGATCTTCTGGATCGGATGCCACTTGCCGTGGCCTTTCACGTCGGCCTCGACGGTGAACGTCACGGCTTCTTCCGCTTGATGCGACACGTGCAGGGCGCGGCGCGCGTAGCCGGCGAACAGGAACGGATCGCTCGGCGTGTCTTTCTTCACCGAGTCGCCGACCCAGACGCCGCCCCAGCCAGCGGTGGGTCCCCACGTCTTGAGTTCGTCCCAATCGCCGAAGCAAAGGTTTGATTGCGCCTGGCCGGCGAGCGGGTTGCCCATGACGCTCGTGTCGTCGGACGCGATGACGAGCCTGCCGTTCCAGTCGCAGAAGTCGGGCACGTAGCGCAGGTGCGTGCAGACCGGCCGGATGCCCGCGGTGTTCGCGCGCGAGAACGTCCGCGGGAAATCGAACATCTGGCCGTGCATGACCATCAGGAACTTGCCGCCGGTCACTTCGCGGATGCGCGGCCATTCGGTGAACCAGCCGTGCGTCGGGTCGAACGAATAGCTGCCCTTCGGCACGCGGAACGTGGACCATTTGCCGCCGTCGAGCAGCTTCAAGATGACGCTGCGTTTGTCCCAGCCGATGGCCCAGAGCGGCGCGCGGTTGTCCGGTGCGCCGTGGATGCCGCCGGGGCCGGTCACGTCGGTGAACTGGTGCCGCTCGATGATGCGCCACTCCTTGCCGTCCCATTCGGCCAGCGCGCCGGCGTCCTCGGCGCGCTTCGGCGGGAGCTTCGCGAGATATTCCTTGGGTTCTTTGCCCGCGGCGCTCTCGCCGTTGTTGGCGATGACCACCCGGCCCTGCGCGGTGTAGCCGCCTTTGCCGTGCCAGCCGGGGACGGGCTTTGCGAAGAGTTTGCTCACTTCGAGCGTGTGCACATTCACCTCGTAGATTGCGCCTTCCATGTCGAAGAAATAGACCCGGTTCGCCGGGTCGGTCAGATGGCGCATCACCGCCGTCATGCGGCCGACCAGTTTGTTCTTCACGTCGCAGGCGCGCACGGCGCCCTTCGCGTCAATGAAGTAAGGGCCGATGATAAGCTGGTTGGACTCCTTGTGGATCATCCGGCTGGCGTGCGTGCCGCCGACGCTCTCAGGGCGGATTTCAAAGCTCATGTTGATGGCGACCGCGTAGAGCTTGTCGTTGCTGCCGCGAGTGGAATGCGGCGGATAGGTGAGGAACCAGAGCTTGCCAGCCCACGGAACGACCGCGCCGATGCCGCACTCACCGTGGCGGACGAATTCGCCGACGCCGTTGAACGCTGCGAGGTGCGGGTAGATGCCGCTGATCTGGAGTGGCGCGTCGGTTTGCGCGACAGCATGAAAGCCAGGCCCTGCGACCACGAACAGGGCAAGGGCCATTGTGAGAGAGCGACGTTGTTTCATGAAAGGTAAAGCCATCGGTTTGCGATTTGGTAGCACGCCCTTCTCATTGCCAGCAAGAGCGATCACGGCGGCGATAGCAGCAACCGACCAATCTCGTCATAAGTCGCGACGACGTGCGATGCGTCGCGTAGTTCTTCGGCGGGATGGGAGTTGGTGATGGCGATAACTTTCAT
>JACRKA010000035.1 GCA_016219905.1 Verrucomicrobiota bacterium | reverse complement strand
GTCGCGCCGCCGCCCCTTTGGGGACCGCGCCGCGGCAGGCGGGTTGGGAGCGGCGGTCGCGCTGCTGTTGTTCGTGCTGGGCTGCTTGGGGATTCACTGCGCGGCTGAACACCCCGGCATGAACGTCACCGGAACGGTTGGCGGAGCGCCCATCGGGCACATGTCGCCGCTGACCGCTGTCTGTTTCCTGCTCGCCAGCCTATCGTTTCTGGCCTCGCTTTCACAGTCGGCGACCCGGTCGTGGCGCGCCGTCCTGGCGTTGGGATCCGCGGGGCTGGTATTGGGGACTTGCTTCGTTTTCCTGCTGGCTTATCTCTACGGCACGCCTTTGCTCTACGGCGGGACGTTCATCCCCCCGGCGCTCAACACGGTCTTGGCCTTTGCGATGTTGAGCCTGGCGCTCCTGATTTCGGCCTGGCATCCGTCCGGCTTGCAGGGCGGACAGCCCAAGGACATTCCTGTTGCTTCGTATGTTCTCCTCTTGGTTTTCGTCCTCCTGGCGGCGGGCATCGTCACCACCGGCTACTTCTACTACCGGCATTACGAGCGGCACTACCGTGCCGAAGTGGAGGGGCAGCTTTCGGCCGTTGCGGAGTTGAAGGTGGGCGAGCTGGCACAGTGGCGCAAGGAACGATTGGGGGATGCGGCCGTCCTGTTCAAGAACGCCGCCTTTTCCGGCCTGGTCCGGAGCTTCTTCGAGAAACCGGAGAACGCAGAAGCACGACGGCAGCTTCAGGCGTGGATGGGCAAATACCAGACGAAGAATCAATACGACCAGGTTCGCCTGCTGGATGCCCTCGGCGTCACGCGCGTGGTAGCGCCCACCACCCGTCCGCCCTTGTCTTCCGCTGTTTCAAAGCGCGTTCCGGAAATCCTGAGGTCCGGCCGCGTGACGTTTCAGGATTTCTACCGGAACGAACACGACCAGGAGATTTATCTGGCGGTGATGATTCCCGTCCTCGGCGAACAGGAAGGCAGCCGGCCGATGGGCGTTCTCGTTCTGCGGATTGATCCGGCAACTTTTCTCTATCCCTTCATCAAACACTGGCCGACACCCAGCCGAACCGCCGAGACGCTGCTCGTCCGGCGGGAAGGCAGCGACGCAGCCTACCTGAATGAACTCCGGTTCAAGACGAAAACCGCGTTGAACCTTCGCTCGCCTTTGAACCACACCGAAATGCCCGCGGTCCAGGCCGCCCTCGGCCGGGAGGGAGTCATGGAAGGTATGGACTACCGGGGCGTGCCGGTGGTGGCGGCGCTGCGCACGATTCCCGACTCGCCGTGGGCGCTGGTGGCCCGCATGGACACCGCGGAAGTGTATGCGCCAATGAGGGAGCGGCTCTGGCAAATGGTCGTCCTGATCGGCGCTCTGCTCCTCGGCGCGGGGGCCTCTGTGGGCCTGGTCTGGCGGCATCAGCGCGTCCGGTTCTACCGGGAGCGAGCGGAGGCGGCGGAGGCGCTGCGGGAGAGCGAGCGTCTGCTGCGGCAGGTGATTGACCTCGTGCCCCATCACATCTTTGCCAAGGATCGGCAGGGCCGATACCTCTTCCTCAACCGTGCCGCGGCCGAGTGCGTGGGCCGGCGCCCGCAGGAAATGGTGGGCCGCTCCGAGTTGGAGTTCTCCTGCAACAAGGGCCACACGGAAGCCTTCCTCAAAGACGACCGGGAAGTCATCGCCAGCGGCACGCCGAAGTTCATCCCCGAGGAGCCGATCACCTATCGCAACGGACGGGTCCGGTTTCTCCAGACAACCAAGATGCCTTTCACCCCCTCCGGCAGCGCCGAGCGTGGCATCCTGGGCGTGGCGGTGGACATCACCGAGCGCAAGCAGGCGGAAGAGGAAGTCCGCGAGTTGAACCGGACGCTGGAGCAACGGGTCATCGAACGCACGGCGCAACTGGAAGAAACCAATCAGGAGCTGGAGTCGTTCTCCTACTCCGTCTCGCACGACCTGCGCGCGCCGCTGCGCCACGTGCAGGGCTACGTGGCCATGCTGACGCGCGAGGCGAAGGATCAGCTCTCGGAAAAGGGCCGGCATCATCTGAAGACCATTTCGGACGCCAGCAAAGAGATGGGCGTGCTGATTGACGACCTGCTGGCGTTTTCCCGCATGGGCCGGGCGCAGATGCTCGACACGAGCGTCCCTCTGGACGCGCTGGTCCGCACGACGCTGCGTGACATGGAGACGGCCACGCGCGGGCGCAACATCGTCTGGAAGATCCCGCCCTTGCCCGCGGTGCAGGGCGATCCCGGCATGTTGAAACTGGTCTTCGCCAACCTGTTGGACAACGCCGTCAAATACACCCGCCCCCGCGACCCGGCGGTGATTGAAATTGGAGTAATGGAGTGTGGGAGTAATGGAGTATTGGGAACGGCCCAATCTTCCGCCCCTCCCCACCACTCCAGCACTCCACCACTTCAACACTCCATCGTTATCTTTGTCCGCGACAACGGCGTGGGATTCGACATGAAGTATGCCCACAAGCTTTTCGGCGTCTTCCAGCGGTTGCACCGAGCCGACGAGTTTGAAGGCACCGGCATCGGCCTCGCCAACGTCCGCCGCATCATCGCCCGGCACGGCGGTCGCACGTGGGCGGAGGGCAAGCTCAACGAGGGCGCGACGTTTTATTTCACACTGAAACCCGCATCGCCAAGCAACTGAATCCAGGAGAACTACTATGACCGTCACGCTGAAACGAATCCTGCTGGTGGACGACAGTCCCCGCGACATCGAACTGGCGCTCGACGCCCTGGCCCAACACAACCTGGCCAACGAGGTCCTCATCGCCCGCGACGGCGCGGAGGCGCTCGACTACCTGTATTGCCGCGGCGCATTTGCCGGCCGGACCAACGGCCAGCCTGCGGTCGTGCTGCTGGACTTGAAGATGCCGAAGGTGGACGGCCTGGAGGTGCTGCGGCAGGTCAAGGGCGACCCGCAGCTCAAGTTGATCCCGGTGGTCGTGATGACCTCCTCGCGCGAGGAACAAGACTTGGTCAAGAGCTATGAATTGGGCGTCAACGCCTACGTGGTCAAACCGCTGGACTTCCATGAGTTCACCGACGCGGTGAAACAAGTCGGCGCGTTCTGGGCCTTGGTCAACGAGGCGCCGCCAGGCTCCACCCGATCCTTGCGGGCCAAGACGACACGACATCCCTAGGGAGCCTGCCATGAATGACCCCCTTCAAATCCTCTATCTCGAGGACAACCCGCGTGATGTGGAACTGGTGCGCGACAAGCTGGAGCAAAGCGCGATGAGATGCAGACTGCGCGTCGCGCGCGACCGAGCCGAATACGAGGCCGCGCTCGCCCAGCCCCAATTCGACCTGATTCTGTCCGACTACGCGCTGCCCGACTACGACGGGCTGTCCGCAATGACGCTGGCCCGGCGGAAGCAACCCAGCGTGCCTTTCATCCTGATCTCCGGCACGTTGGGCGATGAGCAGGCAGTGGACTGCGTGCTTCGCGGCGCGACCGACTACGTGCTCAAGCAGCGGCTCGACCGGCTGGTCCCTGCCATCGTGCGCGCGTTGACCGAGGCGGACAATCATCGCAAGCGACGGGCGGCGGAGAAGCGGTTGACCGAAGAGCGTGACTTGGGCGAGGCGATCCTCAATAACATGCCCGGCCTGTTCTTCCTGATCACGGAGGAAGGCAAGTTCCTGCGCTGGAACCGCCAGGTCGAGACGGTCTCTGGTTACTCCGGCGAGGAAATCGCCCGGATGCACCCCTTGGACTTCTTTCCCCAAGATCACAAAAGGCTTGTCGGGGAGCGAATCTTGCAGGTGTTCAAGACAGACCGCAGCGAGGTCGAGGCGGACCTGTTGACGAAACAAGGCGAGCGGCTGCCGTTTTATTTCACCGGCGGAACCGTCATCGTGGACGGCCAGCGGTGTCTGGCTGGCACGGGGGTTGACATCACCGAGCGCAAGCAGGCGGAGGAGGCGTTGGCCAGTGAGCGAAACCTGCTGCGCACGCTCGTGGATCTGTTGCCCGACTTCATCTACGTAAAAGATCGCGAAAGCCGCTTCCTGACGGCAAACGCCGCCTGCGCGCGCTACATGGGCGCGGCCTCACCGCAGGAGTTGATCGGCAAGACCGACGCCGAGTATTACTCTCCCGAGGCCGCCGCAGGTTTCCAGTCCGAGGAGCTGCGGGTCTTGGAAGGCATTCCCGTGGTGGACAGAGAAGAGGGGGTCGCCTTGCCCAAGGGCACCCGGCGGATTCTCCTGACAACCAAAGTGCCGCTCCGGGACAGCGCCGGAAACATCATCGGCCTGGTGGGCACCGGTCGCGACATCACCGAGCGCAGACGGGCCGAGCAAGAGCGCCTGCGGTTGAGCACGGCGATGGAGCAGGCCAACGATGCCATCATCATCACCGACCGCGAGGGCACGATCCTATACGTCAACCCGGCCTTTGAGAAACTTACCGGTTACACCCGACAGGAGGCGCTGGGGCAGAATCCTCGCATCATCAAGAGCGGCAAACACGACAAGGTATTCTACGAACGCATGTGGCAGGTGCTGCGGAAGGGCGACGTGTGGAGCGGCCGTTTCACCAACAAGAAGAAGGATGGCGCCCTCTACGAAGAAGAGGCGACGATCTCCCCGGTGCGTGACGCTTCCGGCAAGATCGTCAACTACGTCTCCGTCGGCCGCGACATCACCCGCGAAGCGCAACTGGAAGCCCAACTCCGCCAGTCGCAGAAGATGGAAGTCGTGGGCCGCCTGGCCGGCGGCATCGCCCACGACTTCAACAACCTGCTGACGCCCATCGTGGGTTACGCGGAGATGGCGTTGGGCCGGCTGGAGCCGGGCGACCGCTCGCGAGAATACATCACCGAGGTCAAACAGGCTGGCGAGAGGGCTGCCGAGTTGACCCGGCAACTGCTGGCGTTCAGCCGGAAACAGACGATGGTGCCGCGGGTCCTGGACCTCAACGCCGTGGCCACCAACCTGCGCAAGATGCTCCGCCGCATGATCGAGGAGCACGTCGAGTTGACGATCACGCCCGCGCCGGACCTCGGCCGTGTCCTGGCCGATCCCGGCCAGATCGAGCAGGTGATCGTGAACCTGTCGGTGAACGCCCGCGACGCTATGCCCAAGGGCGGCCGGCTCGTCATCGAGACGGCCAACGCGGACCTCGACGAAATTTACGCCGCCATCCACCCGGACGTGAAGCCGGGCCGCTACGTGATGCTGGCCGTCAGCGACACGGGCACCGGCATGAGCGACGAGGTCAAGGCCCACCTCTTCGAGCCGTTCTTCACCACGAAGGAACAAGGCAAAGGCACCGGGCTTGGCCTGTCCACCGTCTATGGCATCGTCACGCAAAGCGGCGGCCACCTTGCCGTGGAGAGCGAGTTGGGACGCGGCACCACGTTCAAGATCTACCTGCCGCGAACGGAAGACAGCCCGGACGAAAACGCGGCAACGAACGGGGACGGTGCAATGCCGCGAGGCTCCGAGACCATCCTGCTGGTCGAGGACGACAACCGGGTCCGTGGGGTCACACGAATCATGCTCGAAGAGTCTGGCTACAAGGTGGTCGAAGCCAGCAGCGGCATCGAAGCGGTCGCACGGGCAAAGGAGCGCGACGGGGAAATCCATCTCCTGCTCACCGACACTGTCATGCCCGGCTTGAACGGCCCCCAGACGGCCAAGGAGATCAAGACGCTCCGGCCGCAGATCAAGGTGATCTATATGTCGGGCTACACGGACACTTCGCTTCTGCCGCGCGACGCCAGCAAGCACGGGGCCGCCTTCCTCCAAAAACCGTTTTCGCAGAGCCAACTGGCCCGCAAGGTGCGCGGGGTTCTGGATAGAAAGCCCAAAGCATCGGCCTGAATCTCGATCCGCGCGTTGCGGGCTGCCCGCGGCCACTTGCGGCCCCCCGCCGAATGAATGAATCGGCCCTTCCGGCAGCTTCAGCGACCCGCCGACGCAGAGCGAGTTGCAGGCCATCGCGAACAAGTTGGATGAGTTGATTCAGGCGCTGAGGAGATGAACCTGTAGCGGCGGACTCCGACCGCCGAATCTGCAATGCCCGCCCCACCTCAACGAGGTGGGAATCTCTCAGCCCGGCGTTGGCCGGTGCCTCCGGCCTACGCCGGGTATCCATCCAAAGACAATTTCTACCCCGAACGGGGTTGCACCATCGCGGGGACATGATTCATCTCCTTCAGAGATGAGGAATGGGCGTTGGACGTTCACCCAGGGCAGCTCGTTCCTCGCAACCCTGGGCTGAATGATTTGAATCCCGTTGGGATTCACCTCGCGCCACCGCCGCGCACCCTCGACTTCTCCCGCACCCAATGCGCCGCCATCGCCAGCCCGATCATCAGCGCCGCCCACGGCCAGCCGCCGTTGACCGCCGCCGCTACAGCGCAATTCGGGATTCAAACCCTCGCCAACACAATAGACGAATTGATCAGTGCGCTGAGACGCCGGCCGGGGAATCTCATACGCTTCTGCGTGTGTTTCGTGTTACGGTCATCTACAATTCGATCCAGCCAAGAAGAAGCCGTGAGCGACTCATCCCAAAACTCCAACCACTCGCAGTCCCGGCTGCGGCGCTACGCGCTGGCCGCGGCGCTGGCGTGGACGGCGTTCATCGTTGCGACAGCGGGTTGGAACGTGTTCGAGGAGTGGCACAAGACGTTGGCCGATGCCCGGCACGAAGCGCAGATCAGCTTTCAGAAGGAGATGCTGTTTCGCCTGTGGGAGGATGGCCACGGCGTCGGTGACGCGCCGGCAACAAACAACGCGCCGCCGAGTCCCCGCCTGTCGCGCGCCGACGGACGCGCCCCGATCTACCCGGCTGCCATGATGGACCAAGTGCAGGGGCGCGGCCAGGAGCAGTCCGGGCATCGCGGCCATCTCGCGGGTCTGAAACCGTTGCGGCCCCAAAACGCTCCCGACGCGTGGGAAGCCAGGGCGCTCAAGGCGTTCGAGAAAGGGGCCACCGAAGTCTCTTCAGTTGAGATGATGGATGGCCGGGAATACATGCGCGTCATGCGGCCGTTGGTGACCGAGGCGGGCTGCGTGACGTGCCACAGCGCACAAGACTACAAGGCCGGCAACATCCGCGGCGGCATGTCCGTTTCAGTGCCCCTGGCGCCGCTGTGGGCCAACGCGCAGGGCCACTTGCGGTCGCTGGTCATCGGCGACGGCGTCATCTGGCTGTTGGGGCTGGCCGTCATCGGTTTCGGCGCGCGGCGCGCGCAGGCGCACAACCGGGAGCGGGCCAAGGCGACGGAGGCATTGCAGGAGAGCGAGAAACACCTGAAAGAGGCCCAGCGTTTGGCCCGCGTCGGTAGCTGGCATTGGACAGCAGCAACCGACACCGTGGAATGGTCGGAACACCTTTATTACATTACCGGGCGCGATCCAAAGTTTCCCGCGCCCCGCTATGCGGAAATGTCCTCTTGCTACACGCCGGAAAGCTGGAATCGGCTGAGTGCGGCGGTCGCGAAGGCTTTGCGCACCGGAGAATCATACGAACTCGAATTGGAGATGGCGCGACCGGACGGCACTACAAGACATACCATCACCCGTGGTGAAGCCGATTACGATACCGCCGGCAAGATCGTGGGCCTGCATGGCGCGGTTCAGGACATCACCGAGCGCAAGCGGGCAGAGGCCGCCGTGCGCGAAAGCGAAGAACGCTTCCGGGCGGTGGTCGAAGGGGCGGCCGTTCCGATGTTCGTGAATCTGGAGATGAAGTTCGCCTACCTCAATCCCGCCGCCTTGCGGTTGTTGGGGGCGGAGACGCCCGAGCAGTTGATCGGCCAGCCGTTTCTTTCCCGCGTCCATCCGGACTATCACGAAATCATCGAACAGCGTGCCGCGAAGGTTCTCCAGGAGCAGAAAGGATCGGCCCCACCGCTGGAGGAGGTCTATCTCCGGTTGGACGGCACACCCGTGCCGGTGGAAGTGACCGCGTCACCGATCATCTACCAAGGTCAACGCGGTGCGGTCGTATTTTTGCAAGACATCACCGAGCGCAAGCAGGCGGAGAGGGCACTCAAACTGTTTCGAACACTGGTGGATCGGACCGATGACGCCATTGAAGTCGTTGATCCGCAGACAGGCCGGTTTCTTGACATCAACGAGAAGGGTTGCATGGATGCCGGTTACAGTCGCGAGGAATTTCTAGCTCTGAGCGTTCCCGATATTGATCCCACGGTCAACCAATCCACATTCACAAAGCTCATGGAGGGGATCCGGAAATCAGGCGACCTGACGTGGGAAGGTCTCCGGCGTCGGAAGGACGGTTCAACATTCCCTGTGGAAGTCAACATCAAGTATGTCCGGCTGGATCGGGACTACATCGTCAGCGCGGTTCGCGACATCACCGAGCGCAAGCGGGCAGAGGCCGCCGTGCGCGCGGCGGAGCAGAAATACCGTTCGCTGGTAGAACGGCTGCCCGCCGTTGTTTACAGCGCGGAACCGGGGGCTTCGGGTCTGAATGTCTTGATCAGTCCGCAGATCGAAACGATGACGGGGTTCACGGCGGCGGAATGGACAGCGGACTCGGGGCTTTGGGCCAGCCGCCTGCATCCCGACGACCGCGAGCGGGTGGTGGCCGCCTCCAACCGCTGCAAGACCGTCGGGCAGGTGCTCCGCGAAGAATATCGCATGGTGGCGCGCGACGGCCGCGAGGTCTGGGTGCGGGATGAAGCCGCCGTGGTGTGGGACGCGGCGAGCAGCAGGACCTTGGTGCAGGGCGTCATGCTCGACATCACGGAGCAAAAACGGGCGGAGCAGGAGCGCGAGACGCTGGCAAGAGAGAAAGCCGCGCTGTTGGACAGTGCCGACGAGGGCATCTACGGTGTGGACCGGGAAGGCCGCTGCATTTTCTTCAACAAGGCCGGCGCGGCGATGTTGGGTTACATGCCGGAGGAATTGCTCGGCAAGAGCCTGGCCGACAAGAGCCTGCATGAGTTGATCCACCATGCGCGGCCCGATGGGTCGCCGTATCCTGCCGAGGCGTGTCCGATCCGCGCGGCGTTCCGCGACGGCGTGCCGCATCGCGCGGACGACGAGGTGTTCTGGCGGCGCGATGGCACACCGCTGCCGGTGGAATACTCCGCCCACCCGATCGTGGAAAACGGCGGCGTCCGAGGCGCCGTGGTCATCTTTTCGGACATCACCGAGCGGCGGCGAGCGGCAGAATCGCAGGCCCGATTGGCGACGGCGGTCGAGCAGGCCGCCGAGACCATCGTCATCACCGATGCCAACGCCACGATTCTCTACGTCAATCCGGCATTTGAGAGAACAACCGGATACACCCGCGAGGAAGCCATCGGCCAAAACCCGCGGATTCTCAAGAGCGGCAAACATGACGCGGAGTTTTATCGCCGGATGTGGGCGGCGCTGACCGCCGGTCAGGTATGGAGCGGACACATCATCAACAAGCGCAAGGACGGCACGCTTTTCGAGGAAGACGCCAACATCTCGCCCGTGCGCGACGCCGCGGGCCAGATCGTCAACTACGTCGCCGTCAGGCGCGATGTCACCCGCGAAGCCGAACTTGAGAACCAACTCCGCCAGGCCCAGAAGATGGAATCCGTCGGCCGCTTGGCCGGCGGCGTGGCCCACGATTTCAACAACCTGCTCATGGCCATCATGGGTTACAGCGACATGACGTTGAAAGGCTTGTCCGCGAACGATCCGCTGCGCAAGCACATCGAAGAGGTCCGGGCGGCAGGCGAGCGGGCGACGGCGCTGACGCGGCAACTGCTGGCCTTCAGCCGCAAACAGGTGCTCCAGCCCAAGGTGCTGGATCTCAACGACCTCGTCGGCAACTTGAGCAGAATGCTGCGCCGGGTGTTTGGCGTGGACATCTTCCTGAGACCCACGTTCTATCCCGCCGTGGGCCGCGTGAAGGCCGACCCCGGCCAGATCGAGCAGGTCATCACCAATCTGGCCGTCAACGCCCGCGACGCCATGCCTGAAGGCGGGACGCTCACGATCCGGACGGCGAACGCGGAATTGGACGAGGCGTATGCCAGCCAGCACGCCGAGGTGACGGCCGGCCGTTACGTCCTGCTGACAGTCGCTGACACAGGCACGGGCATGACCGACGAGGTCAAGGCGCACCTGTTCGAGCCGTTCTTTACCACCAAAGGAGTCGGCAAAGGCACGGGGCTGGGCTTGGCGACGATCTATGGCATTGTCAAACAGAGCGGCGGCCACATCACGGTCTATAGCGAGGTGGGCCACGGCACCACGTTCAAGATATACCTGCCGCGCGTCGAGGAGGGGGGCGAGGTTGCCGTCGCAACCAAAGCCCCCGCCGAGCTTCCCTGCGGCACGGAGACCATCCTGTTGGTGGAAGACGAGGACCAAGTCCGGAATCTCGCTCGCTCGGTGCTGGAGGAGTGCGGTTACGCGGTGCTGGTGGCGGCCAGTGGATCGGAAGCTCTCCGGCTTGCGAAGCAACACGCGGGGAAGTTGGACCTGCTCCTGACCGACATGGTCATGCCGGGAATCAGCGGACGCGTGCTGGCCAAGGCCCTCCAGCCGCGCAATCCCACAATGGGGTTCATCTTCATGTCCGGCTACACGGACACGGGCATCCTTCCCCGGGACTTGCTCGCAGAAGGAGCCGCGTTCTTGCAGAAACCCTTCACGTTGGACGTTCTTGCCCGCAAGGTGCGCCAAGTCCTGGATAGAAAGCCCAAAGCGCCGCGCCCCGCATGATCCGCCGTCGTCGTCAGCAAGGTGGGCGACGCTTACCGGGAGCGGCGACATTCCTGTCGCCGAAGACTGTAAAGAGTGGGCCGCGCGTCCCGCGCGGCGATCATCATTCTTTGGCCGTGCCGGTGGCACGGCCCACCCTTATGGGCGACAGGAGTGTCGCCCCTCCCAGTTATTTCCTCACCCGCGCAATTCGGATGAAGTCTTGGTTGCTGAATTGCGCAAGCGGAGTTTATGCTTGGCCGTGGCGTTGGGGGGGATTTCGAAGCGCGGTCGCTTTCCGTTCCTTTGTTGCTTCCGAGTCGCAACTCTGGTTTATAGGAATGACTGCTCAGTCCGGCGCAAGGCCGGCGGCCACGGCCTCGACACGGCTTGGGCGCGCATGTCACCTATAGTCTGTAGAGCCATGCTGTATGCTCAGGGCATACGCCCGCGATGAAGCCGAACAACATCAAGAAGCAGTTTGGCGCGACGTTGAAGACCTGGCGCATGCGCCAGGGCATCTCGCAAGAGAAGCTGGCGGAGCTTGCCAACCTGCACCGCACCTACATCACGGATGTGGAGCGAGGCTCGCGCAACATTTCCATTGATAGCATCGAGCGGCTGGCGCGGGCGCTCAAGATTTCCCTGCCGACACTGTTCACCGATCCGGCCGACCTGCCGATGCTGGTGCGGGACCCGCGGCGGCCCAACGGCAACGCCAAGCTCGTGGACATCCTGCTGGTGGAGGACGACCCGGATGACGTGGCGCTGACGCTGCAGGCTTTCAAGAAGGCCGGCCTGACCAATCATGTCCATGTCGTCTGCGATGGCGCTGAGGCGCTGGATTTCCTTTTCTGTGCGGGCCGCCATGCCTCCCGGAAAGATGAACCCTATCCGCAGGTCATCCTGCTGGACCTGTATCTGCCGAAGATCAACGGCATCGAAGTGCTGCGCCGGATCAGGAGCGACCCGCGCACACGGGCGATCTCGGTGGTGGTGTTGACGGTATCGGAGCGGGACTCGGACATGAAGGAATGCCGCCGGCTGGGGGCCGACGCCTACATCGTCAAGCCCGTGAGCTTTGACGGACTGGCCAAGGTGACGCCCCAGATGAGTTTTGTCTGGGCTTTGCTCAAGTCCACGGAGGCTGCGCCCATGAAACCGGCTCCGTAGCGAGGACGCCCGCAGGCGCGAGGCACGGTCCTGTTGCCGTGCGCTGCCATGCTTTGCAGGTGACTCGACAGGAATGGAGCCGGCCGGACCTGGCATAGCCGGCGATGTTGGAAAGGCGAATGTGACAACCCATCTGTCATTACGTGGCAGCGGCTGGCCGCAGGGCACGCGGTTCTTGCGGAAACCCGTGCGGACAGGTTACACTTCGCATTGCGACCGGGGGGTCGGTCCGTGAATGCGAATCCCCAACTTGAATCCATCCGCCAGCGGCTGGTGCGAATCTGCTCGCTCGCCGTCGTGGCCATCGCGCTGCTGGTGCTGGCCAGTTGGCTGCTCGGCCGCTGGCAGCTCGGCACTTTCGGCGCTGAATACATCCCGATGGCGCCCAGCACGGCGCTGTTGATGGCGCTGTTGGGCGCGGCCATATACTCGCACAGCAGACGAGGCGACGCGCCGGCGACGGTTGCGTTGAGCATCGGCGTGGCGGCCCTGACCGCCTGCCTCAGCCTGCTGGTGTGGGCACACGAGTTTTGGGGGTTTCCCTGGACCGTCGAACAATGGCTGGCGCAACCCACGGTCACAACCGGCGGCACGGTCGTCGGGCGGATGTCGCCGTTGACCACTTCCGCGTTCCTGCTATGCAGCGGGGCTTTTCTGTTTGCGCTGCCTCCCTTGGGCCGGCAGCGGCATTGCCGGCACGCGGCCGCCGCATTGGCGCTGGCGGTCGTGCTGATCAGTCTCGTTGTCGGCGTGGGATATGTCAGCGGCGCGCCGCTGCTTTACGGCACGCCAACCATTCCGATGGCCCTGCCGACGGCGGTCTGCTTCGCGCTGCTGGGCCTGGCGCTGCTGGGGAACGCGGGGCCGGACACCTGGCTGCTGCGGCTGGGCGCGCAGAAGTTTCCATTGACGCCGGCGGCGCCGGAGAAGTTCGAATGGCGGCTGCTGGTGATCCTGTTCGCGTCCCTCTGTGCCATTGGCGCGATCGGATTTTTCTACCTGCGGCACCAGCAGGCGGTTTCCCGGCAGGCCGCGGAAAACGAACTGGCCGCCATCGCCGACCTGAAGGTGAGCCAAATCTCGCAATGGCGCGAAGAACGCCTGACCGACGGCCGCTTCCTGTTCAAGGCCCCTGGGCTTGCGGCGCTGGCCAGGCAGTTCCTGTCGGGGGCCGCCCATGCGGAGACCCGGCGGCAGATGCTCGCCTGGATGGCGATCGTGCAGGGGATCTCCTCCCATGAACGGGTGGTGCTGCTCGACGCGCAAGGACAGGTGCGGCTGGTTTGCCCGGAGGGTGGACTCGGGGAAGAGATGGGCGACAAACCCCGTGTCGCCGAGGCCCTGCGGACGGGCCGCGTCGCACTGTCGGATTTGCACCGCGAGGCGGGCGTTGACAACCTCAGCGTGGACCTGCTTGTTCCGCTGGTCGGCGAGGATTCCGCGCCGGTCGGGCTGCTCCTGTTTCCGATCAACCCGCGGGAGTTTCTCTTCCCACTGATCCAGACCTGGCCCACGCCCAGCCGCAGCGCCGAAACCCTGCTGATCCGCCGCGACGGCGAGGACGTCGTCTATCTCAACGAGCTGCGTCACCGGCAGAACACGGCGCTGCAGTTCCGCCTGCCGGTCACCCAGAACCAGTTGCCGGCGGCGATGGCGGTCAGTGGACAGGAAGGCGTGGTGGCGGGGCTGGACTATCGGGGCGTGCAAGTGCTCGCCGCGCTGCGCCGGGTTCCCGGCACGCCGTGGCACCTGGTGGCGAAGGTGGACCAAGAGGAGATCTTCGCCCCGTTGCGCGAACACACCCGGACGGTCGGCTTCGGCGCCGGCGCGCTCGTCGCCATGTCCTGCCTCGGCGTGGTGATGCTCTGGTGGCGGCGCGGCGCGCAGTTCCTGCAGCAGCAGTTGGCGGCGGACCGCGAACGCCGCGCGCTGGCCCAGCGCGTCCTCTATCTGAACAAGCACGCCAACGACATCATCCTGTTGAGCGACCAGGACTGGAGGATCCTCGAAGCCAACGACCGCGCGGTGGAAGCCTACGGCTACTCGCTGGAGCAACTGCTACAGTTGACCGTGCGCGACCTGCGCGCGCCCGACACGCTGGCTGCCCTCGACCACCAAACCCGCCTGGTGAAAGCCACGGGCGGCGCCCTGTTTGAGACAACGCATCGCCGCAAGGACGGCTCCCTGTTCCCCGCGGAGACCAGCGTGCGGGCCGTCGAGCTTGACGGGCAAAGGTTCCACCTGAGCATCATCCGCGACATCACCGAGCGGAAGCGTGCCCAGGAGGCGCTGCAAAAGAGCGAGGAACACTACCGCTCGCTGTTCGAGAACATGCTGAACGGGTTCGCTTATTGCCGGATGCTGTTCAGGGATGGGCAGCCGCAGGATTTCATCTACGTGGCGGTGAACCATGCTTTCGAGAAACTGACCGGGCTGAAGAACGTCGTTGGAAAACGGGTCACCGAAGTCATCCCCGGCATCCGGGAGGCGAATCCGGAACTGTTCGAGATCTACGGCCGGGTGGCGATGACCGGCGTGCCGGAACGGTTCGAGACGTATCTGGAGGCGCTGAAGATGTGGTTTGCGATCCTGGTGTATAGCCCCCACAAGGAGCACTTCGTCGCCGTGTTCGACGTGATCACCGAGCGCAAGCAGGCCGAGGAGAACCTGGCCGCGCGCGCCCGGCAGCAGGCGGTGGTGGCCGAACTCGGCCAGGCGGAACTGAGCGGGCACGACGTGCAGGCGTTGTTCGACCTCGCCGTGCGCCGCGTGGCCGAAACCGTCGGCGTGGAATACTGCAAGATGCTGGAACTGCTGCCCGACCGCTCCGGCGTGCTGCTGCGCGCGGGCGTCGGCTGGAAGGAAGGTCTCGTCGGCAAGGCCGTCGTGGGCATCGGGCTTGAATCCCAGGCCGGCTACACGCTCAACAGCAAGGAGCCGGTCATCGTCGAAGATTTGCGGACAGAGAAACGTTTTCACGGTCCGCCGCTGTTGCACGACCACGGCGTGGTCAGCGGCATGAGCACCATCATCGGCAATCCCGACGCGCCTTACGGAGTGCTGGGGGCGCACACGACCCAACGCCGGACGTTCACGGTGCAGGACGTGCATTTCCTCCAGGCCGTGGCCACCCTGCTGGCCGACGCCATCCAGCGCCATCAAGCCGAGGAAGCGCTCCGGCGCATCCAGTGGATGCTGACCAAGCGGGCATCACCCCAGGCCGTCACCCACCAGCCGCCCGCGGAGCCGGCCCAGCCTTACGGTGACTTGACGGCGTTGAACACCTCGCGCGTCATCCTCAACGCCGTCGGCCCCCAGATGCTCGGCGACATCGTGAGCGACTACATGGACCTGCTCGGCACCTCGTCGGTGGTGTATGAAAAGAACGGCGACTATGCCTTCGAGGTTTTTGCTTCGGGCTGGTGCCAGTTCCTCGACCTGGCTTCGCGCAACCTGTGCCGGACGTCGGACAACGGCACAGCCCTGCGCAGCGGGCAATGGCACTGCCACGAATCCTGCTGGACCCGGGCCTCGCGCGCGTCCGTGGAAACGGGCCAGCCGGTGGACATCGAGTGCGCCGGCGGCATCCATCTCTACGCCGTCCCCATCCGTGCCGGGACCGAAATCGTTGGCAGCATCAACTTCGGCTACGGCAACCCGCCCACCGACCCGGTCAGGCTGCGCGAACTGGCCGCCAAATACGGCGTGAGCGAGGAGGAACTGCGCCGTTCTGCGGCGACCTACGAGAGCCGGCCGCCGTTCATCATCGAGCTGGCCAAGAACCGGCTGCTGGCCTCCGCGCGCCTCATCGGCGAGATCGTCGAGCGGAAGCGGGCCGAGGAGGAGGCACGCCGGCTCAACCAGACGCTGGAGCAACGCGTGCAGATGCGCACCGCCGAGTTGCAGGCCGCCAACAAGGAACTCGAAGCGTTCGCCTACTCCGTCTCGCACGACCTGCGCGCGCCGTTGCGGGCCATTGACGGCTTCAGCAAGGTGTTGCTCGACGACCTCGGCCACCGCCTCGACGCCGAAGGCGAGGGCCATCTGAAGCGCGTGCGGGCCGCCGCCCAGCGGATGGGCCACCTCATTGACGACCTGCTCCAACTCTCCCGCGTCACGCGCGCCGAGCTGCGCCGCGATCGGGTGGACTTGAGCGCCCTGGCGCTGGCGGTGGCGGCGGAGCTGCAGAAGACGCACCCGGACCGCAAAGTCGAGGTCATCATCGCGGACAAGCTGGGTGCGACCGGCGACGGGACGTTGTTGCGCGTGGCGATGGAGAACCTGCTCGGCAACGCGTGGAAGTTCACCGGCCAGCAGCCGCAAGCGAGGATCGAGGTTGGAATGAAGGAGTATCGGAGCAATGAAGTAATGGGGAAAGAGCCGCACTCCAATACTCCACCACTCCACCACTCCAGCGTCTTTTTTGTCCGCGACAACGGGGCGGGATTCGACATGGCTTACGTCGGCAAGCTTTTCGGCGCTTTTCAACGGCTGCACTCTCTGGCAGAATTCCCCGGCACAGGCATCGGCCTGGCCAGCGTCCAGCGGATCATCCATCGCCACGGCGGCCGCGTGTGGGCCGAAGGCGAAGTCGGCAAGGGCGCGACGTTCTATTTCACGCTGCCCCATTCATGATGCCGAGCTTATCAGCCGCAAGGAGCAACCCATGAAGAACAAGATCATCCTGCTGGTGGAAGACAACCCCGACGACGAGGCGCTGACGTTGCGGGCGCTGAAACAAAGCAACATCGCCAACCGGGTCGTCGTGGCGCGCAATGGCGTCGAGGCGCTGGATTACCTGTTCGGCACGGGACCCCACGCCGGCGGGAAGGAGCTTGCGTTGCCCGCCGTGGTGCTGCTCGACCTGAAGCTGCCCAAGGTGGACGGGCTGGAAGTGTTGCGCCGCCTGCGCGCCGATGAGCGCACCCGCCTGCTGCCCGTGGTGGTGCTGACCTCCTCGAAGGAGGAGAGGGACGTGATCCAAAGCTACAGCCTGGGCGCCAACAGCTACATCCGCAAACCGGTGGACTTCACCCAGTTCGCCGGCGCGGTGCAGCAGTTGGGCATCTACTGGCTGCTGCTCAACGAACCGCCGCTGCCCAACGGGGGAAGCCGCACATGAGCACGCCCCTTCGCGTCCTGCTCATCGAGGACTCAGAGGACGACGCGCTGCTGGTGATGCGCGAGCTGCGCCGCGGCGGCTATGAGCCGGCCTGCCATCGCGTGGAAACCGCCAAGGCCATGGCCGCCGCGCTCGACCAGCAGCCCTGGGACATCGTCCTCTGCGACCACTCGCTGCCCAATTTCAACTCCATCGCCGCGCTGGACCTGTTGAAGCGGCGCGGCCTGGACCTGCCCTTCATCATCGTCTCCGGCTCCATCGGCGAAGACCTGGCGGTCGCCGTGATGAAGGCCGGCGCGCATGACTATGTGATGAAGGACCGGCTGGGCCGGCTCGGGCCGGCCGTGAAACGGGAGTTGCGCGAGGCGGAGACGATCCGCCAGCGCAAGCGGGCGGAAGAGGCGCTGCGGGCCAACGAGGAGATGCTCCGGTTGCTGATGGATTCCACCGCCGAGGCGATCTACGGCCTGGACATGGACGGACGTTTCACCTTCTGCAACGCCTCCTGCCTGCGCCTGCTGGGCTACGCCGATGCGCGCGACCTGCTCGGCAAGAACATGCACGCCCTCATCCATCACAGCCGCGCGGATGGCACGCCGTTGGCCGAAGACGACTCCGGCATCCGTCGCTCCTCGCGGCAGGGCAATGGCAGCCATGCCGGCGGCCACGTTTACTGGCGCGCGGACGGGACGTGTTTCCCGGTGGAATACTGGTCCTATCCCGTGCGCCGCGACGAAAAGCTGATCGGCGTCGTGGTGACCTTCTTCGACATCACCGAGCGCAAGCGGGCGGAAGGGGCGCTCAAACTGTTTCGAACACTGGTGGATCGGACCAATGACGCCATTGAAGTCGTTGATCCGGAAACAGGCCGGTTTCTCGATATCAATGAGAAGGGTTGCCTGGATGCGGGTTACAGTCGCGAGGAGTTTCTGGCTCTGCGCGTTCCCGATATTGATCCCACGGTCAACCAATCCACATTCACAAAGCTCGTGGAGCGGCTCCGGAAAACAGGCGGCCTGACGTGGGAAGGTCTCCGCCGTCGGAAAGACGGTTCGACATTCCCTGTGGAAGTCAACATCAAGTATGTCCGGCTTGACCAAGACTACATCGTCAGCGCGGTTCGCGACGTCACCGCGCGCAAGCAGGCGGAAGCCGACCTGCAGGCGGCGGAGCAGAAATACCACGGCATTTTTGAGAACGCGGCTGAAGGCATTTTCCAGAGCACGCCTGACGGAAGACTCCTCACGGTCAATCCGGCATTCGCGGCCATGCACGGCTTCGATTCGCCGGCCGAGTGTTTGGCGTCCGTCCGGGACATCGCCCATCAACTTTACTTCAATCCGGAACACCTCAAGAAATTCCAGCATGAGCTGGAGGAGCGAGGCGAAGTGCGGGGGTATGAAAACCAAGCCCGCCGCAAAGACGGCAGCGTGATGTGGGTCTCCACCAGCGCCCGGGTCACGCGGGACCCGCAAGGCCGAGTCCTCTACTACGAAGGGTTTGTGGAGGACATCACCGAGCGCAAGCGGGTGGAACAGGAACATGTGCGGCTGGTGACGGCGATGGAACAGGCCGCCGAAGCCGTCATGATCACCGACGTCCAGGGCACGATCCAATACGTCAACCCGGCGTTTGAGAAGATCGCGGGTTACACGAAGCAGGAAGCCATCGGCCAGAACCCGCGCATCCTCAAGAGCGGCAAGCAAGACGCCGCGTTCTACCAACAGATGTGGGCGACGCTCACGCGCGGCGAGGTCTGGCACGGCCACTTCATCAACAAACGCAAGAACGGCACACTCTACAAGGAGGACGTCACCATTTCGCCCGTGCGGGACCCGGCGGGGCAGATTGTCAATTACATCGCCCTCAAGCTCGACGTGACCCATCAAGGCGAACTCGAAGCCCAACTGCGCCAGGCCCAGAAGATGGAGGCCGTCGGCCGGCTGGCCGGAGGCGTCGCCCACGATTTCAACAACCTCCTGACCATCATCCTCGGCCACAGCGAACTGATCTTGAGGCACATGCCGCCTTCCGATCCCACCCACGAGCGGATCGAAGAAGTCAAACGCGCCGGCGAGCGCGCCGCCGAACTGACCCGCCAACTGCTCGCCTTCAGCCGCAAGCAGGTGCTCCAGCCCCGCGTGCTGGACCTCAACACCGTCGTCGCCGACCTCGGCAAAATGCTCCACCGTCTCCTCGGCGAAGACATCACCCTGTCCACCACGCTGGCGCCCGCCCTCGCCCACGTCAGCGCCGATCCGGGCCAGATGGAGCAGATCCTCGTCAACCTCGCCGTCAACGCCCGCGATGCCATGCCCGGTGGCGGCCGGCTCACGATTGAAACCGCCAACGTGAACCTCGATGAAGCCTACACGCACGAGCACATGGAGGTCACACCCGGCCGTTACGTGATGCTCGCCGTGCGGGACACCGGCACCGGCATGACCGCCGAAGTCAAGGCGCACCTCTTCGAGCCGTTCTTCACCACCAAGGAGGTGGGCAAAGGCACGGGCCTGGGCCTGGCCACCGTGTTCGGCATCATCAAGCAGAGCGGCGGCCACATCATCGTCGAAAGCGAAGCGGGCAAGGGCGCCACCTTCAAAATCTACCTGCCCGTGACGATCGAAGCCGCGCCCGCTCAGACGGCCCCCAAGCCGGCCGCGAAGCCCCGCCGCGGAACCGAGACCATCCTGCTCGTGGAAGACGACGAACACGTCAGGGGACTGCTGCATGCGTGTCTCACCGGCGAAGGCTACAAGTTGCTGGAAGCCTCCAACGGCGCCCAAGCCATCGAGAAATTCGGAACCCACCCCTACCCCATCCACCTGCTGATCACCGACGTGGTGATGCCCGCCCTGGGCGGCCACGCGCTGGTCCAACTGCTGCAACCGATGCACAAGGACATGAGAGTGCTCTACATCTCGGGCTACTCCGACGCCCACCTCATGCAAAGCCGCATCATGACCAAAGGCGCCGCCTTCCTCCAGAAACCGTTCACCCCCGACGACCTCGTCCGCAAAGTCCGCGACGTCCTCGACAAGCCGCGCTAAGCTGGAACGATTCAATTGAGGCGGATGTTCAGGGTCGTAGGCGCCGACGTAAGGAGGCG
>JACRKA010000370.1 GCA_016219905.1 Verrucomicrobiota bacterium | reverse complement strand
CGCCGGGCTGCACGTCCGGCACGACGAGTTTCATGCCGCACGAGGGGCAGCGGACCGCCGTGAACGGCCCCAGTTCCGTCACATCGAGCCGTTGGTCGCAGTTCGAGCAGACGATCTTGAACCGGGGTTTCGCCTCGGCAGCGCCAGCCTGTGCTGCGTCCTGCGGTGGCGGCACGAACATCTTCATGCCGCAGGTGGGACAACCGACAGTGGTGAAAGAATCCAAACCAGACACGTCGAGCAACTGCTTGCAGCTCGGGCAGGTGATGATGACTTCCCTCTTGGCCCCGGTGTCCGGTGCGGTGTCCATTCGCAGCTAGTTCACGTAAGCCGCCTCCGAGCTCATCAACAGGGCGTGGACGAGCTTCTGCCATGCGTTCAGCGGATTGCCTTTTTCACCCTTGGAGCCTTCCGGGTCCTGCGGTTTGCGCTTGGGCTTTTTCTCAAGGCTGACTTTTTCGTAGGCAGGCGAGGTGGACGATGTCTGCGTCCGGGCGGAACTGGGCTGTCGGGAGGATGCGCCGGCGAGGTATTTCATCGCGAGGATGTATTCCTCGTGGGTCGGCGGGCGCTGGTAGATGTGCCAGTAGATGTAGCTGAGCCGCTCGCCATCGGTGAGCAGCCGCGCGAACCGGTCCACGTTGATCAGCGCGCGGGCGGTCTCGACGACGGTGGGGCTGTTCATGAGGAAGAGCGCCTGTTGCGGCACGGTGGTGAAGTTGCGCCGGCCCATGCTCATGTCCGGGTTGGCGAAGTCGAACTGCGTGAACACGTCCGCGACGTTGCGCCGGTCAATGAAGCTGTAAACGGTCCGGCGGCTGGACTCGTCCAGCATCACGGGCGGCCCATACATCGCGCGGTCGAGCTTGCCGCCGAGGGCGAGGATGTTGTCGCGCATGACCTCGAAGTCGAGGCGGCGGACGTTGGCGCGCCAGAGCAGGTGGTTGTCGGGGTCGGACTGGACGTAGGCCGGGTTGTTGGCGCTGCCCTGCTGGTAGGCGCTGGAGAGCATGATGAGCCAGTGCATCTTCTTGATGGACCAGCCGTTCTCCATGAAGTAAGCGGCCAGCCAGTCGAGCAACTCCGGGTGCGTCGGCGGCTCGGACATGTTGCCGAGGTCGTCCGGCGTCGGCACGAACGCCTGGCCGAAGTGATGCAGCCAGATGCGGTTGACCATCGCGCGCGCGGTCATCGGGTTGTCCTTGCTGGCGATGGCCCTGGCCAGTTCAAGCCGGCCGCTGCCGTCGCTGAAGGTTTGCCGCTCGCCCTTGCTCAGGATTTCGAGGAACCGCCGCGGCGCGATCGGGCCGCGGTTGCCCGCCTCGCCGCGGACGAAGATGGGCGAATCGTGCGGCTCGCTCGAATCGCTCAGCGCCATCGCCCGGACGGGCGCGCCGGGATGGTTCATGTCGAGCTTGGCGGCCTCGGTCTTGATCTGGCCGATCTCATACTCCGTCCGGAGAACCTCGCGCTGGTTGAGCGCGCCCGCCCGGCGTTCCTTGCGCAACTGGACGAGCTTCTCCTCGGTCTGCTTGAGCGTCTGCTTCATCGGCTCGATCTTCTCCAGGTATTCGCGGTATTCGCTTTCGCGCTCCGGCATCTTGATGATCGGCAGTTCCTCGGGAATCACCGAGCTGTTGAAGATGCCGTGCCACGAGTAGTAGTCGGCCGTCGGGATCGGGTCGAACTTGTGGTCATGGCAGCGCGCGCACGCCACCGTCATGCCGAGGAAGCCTTTGCTGACGACATCAATGCGGTCGTCAATCACGTCGTTCTTCATCCCGCGGAACGCGCGGCCGACCGTCAGGAATCCCGTCGCCGCCAGCAGGCTCTTGTCCTTCTCGGCCTCCGGCAGCTTGTCGGCGGCGAGTTGCTCAACGATGAAGCGGTCGTAGGGCTTGTCCTCGTTGAAGGACTTGATGACGTAATCGCGGTAGGTCCACGCGTGCGGGTAATACGGCTCCTCCAGCCGCTCGCGGATGTCGCCGCGGGTGTCGGCATAACGCGCCGTGTCCAGCCAGTGCCGGCCCCACCGCTCGCCGTAGTGCGACGAAGCCAACAGCCGCTCCACGACCTTCGCGAACCAGTCGGGCGACGGGTCGTTCATGTAGTTGTAAATCTCCTCCGCCGTCGGCGGCAGGCCGACGAGGTCGAAATACGCGCGCCGGATCAGCGTCGGGCGATCGGCAGCCGGCGATGGCTGCATGCCCGCCGCTTCGAGCTTCGCCAGCACGAACGCGTCCACTGGTGTCATGACCCACGCCCTATTCTTCACCGCCGGCACCGGCTGCTTCCTCACCGGCTGGAACGCCCAGTGTTCGCGGCCAGCTTTGGACCACTTCTTGCCGGTTCCGGCGGTGGCTGCGCGGGGATCGGGTGCACCCATCTTCACCCACGCAACAAGATCGTTGATTTGCGCATCGGAAAGCTTCTTGTCCTTCGGCGGCATCTGCAGGTCCGGGTCGGTGTAGCGGACCGCCTTGATCATCAAGCTCTTCTCAGGATCGCCCGGCACGATGATGGGACCGGAGTTGCCGCCCTTGAGCAGCCCGTCGCGCGTGTCCATGTAAAGCCCGGCCTTGACCTTCTCGCTCTCGGCGCTGTGGCACTTGTAGCAGTTGTCGGCGAGGATCGGCCGGATCTTCGTCTCGAAGAACTGGACTTGGTCACTCGACAGCTTCGCGTCTTCCGCGAACACGACCCCAGCACTCACGCCGAGTGCCGCCAACGCCACGTTGAGTTTGGACATCATCTTCATCTGGAGGCCCCCGTCGTTGGTCGTCAGGCAATAACTTGTTTGACCACCTTGCCAAAGTTATCCGTCAGCCGGAAATCGCGGCCATTGAAACGATACGTCAGCTTGGTGTGATCGAACCCGAGCAGCGCGAGGATCGTCGCGTGCAGGTCGTGGATGTGCACCTTGTTCTCCACGCCCTCGTAGCCGAATTCATCGGTCGCGCCATAGACCGTGCCGCCCTTGACGCCGCCGCCAGCCAGCCACGTGCTGAACGCGCGCGCGTGATGGTCGCGGCCGGGGTTGCCGGCCAGCCCGTTGCGGTCGCGGGTCGGCTTGCGGCCGAACTCGCCGCCCCACATCACCAGCGTCTTGTCGAACAGCCCGCGTTGTTTGAGGTCCTTCATGAATGCCGCCAGCGGCTTGTCAATCTCCGCCGCCCTCCGCGGCAACGCGTCGGCGATGTCCTGGTGATGGTCCCAGCCGCCGTGCCAGACCTGGACAAAACGCACGCCGCGCTCGATGAGCCGCCGCGCGAGCAGCAGTTGGCGCCCCGTCGCCGTGTCGCCATACATCGCGCGCACGTTCTCCGGTTCCTTGCTGAGATCAAAGGCGTCGGTGGCCTCGGTCTGCATCTTGAACGCCATCTCGTAAGCCTCGATGCGCGCCTCGATCTGCGCGTTGCTCCGGGCGCGCCGGTCTTGCAACTCGCTGAGCGCGTGCACGAAGTCGAGCTGCTGGCGCTGCTCGCCCGCGTTCATGTAAGTGTTGTGGATGTTGGGCAGCATCTTCTCGAGGGACTTCTCCTGCGTGTTGATGCTCGTGCCCTGATAGACGCCCGGCAGGAATGCCGCGCGCCAGTTCGCCGGGTCGGGATTGCCGCCGGCCCGCAGCGAGATGAAGCCGGGGATGTTCTGGTTTTCCGTGCCGAGGCCGTAGAGCGCCCACGACCCGATGCTCGGCTTCGCGAGCCGCAGCGAGCCGGTGTTCATCATCACCGACGCCACGTCGTGCGCCGGGATGTCCGTCCAGCAGGAACGGATGATGGCCATGTCGTCAATGTGCTGGCCGATGTTCTCGAAGACCTCGCTGACCTCGATGCCGCTCTTGCCGCGCTTGGTGAACTTGAATGGCGAGCCGAGCGCGACGCCGCCGGTGATTTCCTTGCCATCGTTCTGCTTCAGCGCCGGCTTCGGGTCCCAGGTATCCACGTGCGATGGCGCGCCCTGCGCGAAGATCTGGACGACATGTTTTGCCTTGGCCGCGAAGTGCGGCTTGCGCGGCGCCAGTGGTGACGCCACCGCCGCGTCGGCGCTCGGCAGCAACAGCCGCTCGTCGGCCAGCAGCGCGGCCAGCCCCAACAGGCCCATCCCGTTGGCGCTGCGCGAGAGGAACTCGCGGCGATTCAGGACAGGAGTGGTGATTCTATTTTGGCAAGTGCATCCAACAGCATGATTTGTCTCGTTCATTATTGGCTCCGTTCGGCTAAGGCTGCCGCTAACGTAAAGCCCTGTGGGATAAAGGCAAGGATAATCAGGAGGAAAATACTCCTAATTAGTGTCCGCCATTGCCCGCCCGCTAAGGGCCGGCCGGCGGGCAATCCATCATGAAGATTTTGTGGACAACCACGCCGTTGTCGGTAAATAAGGACGACCTCATGAGCAAGCCATTGGTCATCGGCCTGATCGGATTCGGGAACATCGGCAGCGGCGTCGTGCGCACGCTTGCCGAGCGCGCCGACCTGATCAATTCCCGACTGCCGCGCCCCATCGTCCTCAAGACCATCGCCGACAAGGACACGACGACAAAGCGTGACGCGCCCTACCGGCCGGATCAACTCGTCGGTGACGCTTCAGCCGTCATCAATGACCCGGAGATCGAAGCCGTGATTGAACTCGTCGGCGGTGTTGAGCCGGCACGCACTTTCGTCGAGCGCGCCCTGCGCGCCGGCAAACACGTCGTCACCGCCAACAAGGCGTTGCTCGCCGTCCACGGCCCGGAGTTGATGGCCGTCGCGGCGGAGAAAGGCGTCGGCCTGCTCTTCGAGGCGAGCGTCGGCGGCGGCATCCCCATCATTCGCGCGCTGCAACAGGGGCTTTGCGCCAACGAACTCACCAGCGTGCAGGGCATCCTCAACGGCACCTGCAACTTCATCCTCACCAACATGAGCGAGCGCGGCCTGCCGTTCGCGCAGGTGCTCGACGAGGCCAAGGCCAAGGGCTACGCGGAGCCGGATCCGACCTACGACATCGAGGGCTACGACACCGCCCACAAGATCGCCATCCTCGCCTCGCTCGCGTTCGGCATGGACATCCGGTTCAAAGACGTCTTCACGCAGGGCATCTCGCAGCTCGAGCCGGTGGACATCGCCTACGCCCGCGAGATGGGCTACACCATCAAACTGCTCGGCATCGCCAAACGCGAACGCGTCGGCGCGCCCGCCGAGGTCCGTGTGCATCCGACGCTCATCCCGCTCGACTCGCCGCTCGGCAAGGTCAACGGAGTGTTCAACGGCATCCTCGTGGACGGCCGGCCCATCGGCACGACGATGTATTACGGCCGCGGCGCGGGCGCCGACGCAACCAGCTCGGCCGTCATCAGCGACCTGATGGCGCTCGCCGCCGACAGCAACGGCTTCAGCCGCTGGCGCGACAACCGCCTGCGCGTCCAGCCCGGCGTCAAACAGATCAAGCCGATGGACGAGCTGGAGACCCATTATTATATCCGCTTCACGATGGCCGACCGCCCCGGGGCGATGGCCACCATCGGCCGCGCGCTCGCCGACAAAGGCGTTTCGATCCGCTCGATGATCCAGCACCAGAGCGAGGAATCCGGCCAGCGCCCGGCGACGATCTCCATCGTCACGCACCTCTCCCGCGAGAAGGCCATCCAAGCCGCCATCCAGGCCATCGAAGGCCACGAGATGAGCGTGGCCAAGGCGTTCGTGTTGCGCGTGGAGGAATGAGCGCGGGCTGGCCGCGCTATGCTGCGCGCCGCCATCACGGAGCCGCTATGATCACCGCACCCGCCCCGGCCGACGCCTCCGGCGTCAAACCCACCTACAACCTCGCCTACGTCTGGCTCATCTCGCTGGTGGCCGCGCTCGGCGGGCTGCTGTTCGGCTACGACTGGGTCGTCATCGGCGGCGCGAAGCCGTTCTTCGAGCGGTATTTTCATCTGACCGACGCGGCGCAGAGCGGCTGGGCCAACAGTTGCGCGCTCATCGGCTGCCTGGTCGGCGCGCTTCTCGCGGGCGCGCTCAGCGACAAGTTTGGCCGCAAACGGCTGCTGATCTTCTCGGCGTTCCTGTTTGCGGTCACCTCCATCGGCAACGGACTGGCCAACAACTTCACCGTCTTCGTCGCGTGGCGGATGCTCGGCGGCGTGGCCATCGGCCTCGCGTCCAACCTGTCGCCGATGTATATCGCCGAGGTCGCGCCGGCGGCGATGCGCGGGCGGCTGGTGGCCATCAACCAACTCACCATCGTGATCGGTATTCTCGCGGCGCAGTTCATCAACTGGTTCCTCGTCCGCAACCTGCCCGAAGGCGCGACCGACGAGTTCATCCGCAACTCGTGGTATGGGCAGACGGGCTGGCGCTGGATGTTCGCGCTGACGGCGGCGCCGTCGCTGCTTTTCTTCGTGAGCATGTTCTTTGTGCCGGAGAGTCCGCGCTGGCTGGTGAAAAACGGATGCGCTGACCTGGCGCGGCGCATCCTGGAACGGATCGGCGGCGCGGCCTATGCGGCGGCCGAGGTGCGCTATGTGCAAGCCACGCTTGCCCGCGAGGAGATCCAGCACGTCCGCTTCCAGGATTTGCTCGAGCCGAAGATGCGGCGCGTGCTTGCGCTCGGCGTCGTGCTGGCGGTGTTCCAGCAATGGTGCGGCATCAACGTCATCTTCAACTATGCCGAGGAAATCTTCAAAGCCGCCGGCTACGACATCTCCAGCGTGCTCAAGAACATCGCATGGACCGGCTCGGTGAACCTCGTGTTCACCTTCGTCGCGCTCGGCGCGGTGGACCGCGGCGGGCGTCGGCCGTTGATGCTGCTCGGCGCAGCCGGGCTGGCGGTGATTTACGTCGCGCTCGGCGGCTGCTATTTCGCCGGCGTCAAAGGCTGGCCGATGCTGGTGTTGGTGATGGCGGCCATCGGCTGCTACTCGATGTCGCTCGCGCCGGTCACGTGGGTCGTCATCTCGGAGATCTTCCCCAACCGCATCCGCGGCGCGGCGATGTCGGTGGCCGTCTCGTCGCTGTGGATCGCGTGCTTCATCCTGACCTACTCCTTCCCGATCCTGAACAAGAACCTCGGCCCCGCGGGCACGTTCTGGCTTTACGCGGCCATCTGCGTCGCGGGCTTCTTCTTCATCCTCGCGAAGCTGCCGGAGACAAAGGGCCAGACGCTCGAGGACATTGAGCGCAAACTGGTGGACTGAACTGCAACGGAATCGGAACCATAGATGAACACAGATACACGCAGATTCCTGAAGACTGTTCTGGTCGCGTCCGCGCTGACGATCCTGCCGGCGCGCGCTGCGGAGACGGTCTGGCTCACAGAGCTTGATCTCGGTCACCTGCATTTCGAAGGCTGGAGGAAGCCGCAGGTTGACAAGTCGTTTAGCGGCAAACCGCTGTCCATCGCCGGCCGGAAGTTCGAGCGCGGCGTCGGCACACGCGCGCTGAGCACGCTGTGGCTGGAACTCGATGGTCGCACGGAGAAGTTCCTGGCGTCTGTCGGCGTGGACGACGCCGCGGGCAATGCGGAGGCAGCGGTTGCGTTCACCATCATCGGCGACGGCAAGAAACTCTGGGAGTCGGGCGTGATGAAGCGCGGCCAGTCCGCGAAAGCTGTGGATGTTGGTCTCAAGGGCGTGCGTTCGCTGCTCTTGATGGTGGACCACGCCGGGGAGAGCAACAACTACGACCACGCTGACTGGGCCGACGCGCGCTTCATGTTCGGCGGCGTGAAGCCGCTCACGGTCAACGCACCGCGCGAGGAGGCGGTCATCCTCACGCCGAAGCCGCCGCGCGAGCCGCGCATCAACGGCCCGAAGGTCTATGGCTGCCGGCCGGGCAATCCGTTCATCTACCGCATCCCGACGACCGGCGAGCGGCCGATACAGTTTACGGCCGACGGTTTGCCGGCGAGCCTGCACCTCGACAAGATCAGCGGCATCATCACCGGTGCTGCGCCCGAGCGTGGCACGCACACGGTGATGCTGCGCGCGAAGAACCGGCACGGCACCGCGTCGCGCGCGCTCAAGATCGTCAGCGGCGACACGCTGGCTTTGACGCCACCGATGGGTTGGAACCACTGGTATGCCCACTACAACCGCGTCACCGACACGATGATGCGCGAGGCCGCCGATGTGATGGTCAAGTCCGGCATGGCTGATGTCGGCTATGCCTACGTGAACATTGACGATTGCTGGATGAACGCGCCCGGTGACGCCAAGCGGCCGCCCGACCCGCTCCGCGTCGGGCCGTTCCGCGACGCGGCGGGCAACATCATCCCCAACAAACATTTCCCCGACATGCGCTTGATGACGGCTTACATCCACGCCAAGGGCCTCAAGGCCGGCATCTACACCTCGCCCGGCCCGCTCACCTGCGGCGGTTACGCTGGCGCCTACGAGCACGAGGAGCAGGACGCGCGGTTGTTCGCCGAGTGGGGTTTTGATTTCCTGAAATACGACTGGTGCTCCTACAGCAAGATCGCGAAGGATGACAAGAGTCTCGGAGCTTTGAAGAAGCCCTACAAACAGATGGGCGACATCCTCAAGAAGCTGCCGCGCGATGTCGTCTTCAACCTTTGCCAATACGGCATGGGCAATGTTTGGGAATGGGGCACGGAGATCGGCGGCCATTGCTGGCGGACGGCCGGCGACCTGGGCGCGGAGTTGAACCGCATTTTCGCGGTGGCGTTGAAAAACGCGGAGTATCGCCAGTGGTCGAAGCCCGGCGCGTGGAACGATCCCGATTACATCCAGATTGGCTGGATT
Source organism: Verrucomicrobiota bacterium (assembly GCA_016219905.1). Taxonomy (GTDB): domain Bacteria; phylum Verrucomicrobiota; class Verrucomicrobiia; order CAIQCK01; family CAIQCK01; genus JACRKA01. Next base: position 9,439 of record JACRKA010000370.1, on the reverse strand, counting down.
GGCGACGCGCGCACCAACGGCGAGCCGAAGCCGTGCCCGATGACGCCGACCGAGCAGTATTCGTTCATGTCGCTGTGGTGCCTGAGCGCCGCGCCACTGTTCTACAGCGGCGACATGAGCCGGCTCGATGAGTTCACCCTCAATGTGCTCTGCAACCCCGAAGTCATCGAGGTGGATCAGGACCCGCTCGGCGAATGCGCCCGCGTCGTGCCGTTGACGCCGGAGACATTCCTGATGGTCAAGAACCTCGAAGACGGCAGCAAAGCCGTCGGTCTCTGCAACCGCGGCGAGATCGCAGCAAGCATCGTCGCGAAGTGGGGCGACATCGGCGTGAGCGGCAAGCAAACCGTCCGCGACCTCTGGCGGCAGCGCGACCTCGGAAAGTTCGACGGCCAGTTCAAGGCGACTGTGCCGCGCCACGGCGTGGTGCTGTTGCGGCTGCGGCGTTAGGGCTTGGGCAGCGCGGCTTCGATGCTGGCGGTGACTTGCTTGGCGAGCACCTTCGAACCGTCGTCGGTAAAGTGGACGTTTTCGGGTCTCTGGATCTCCTTCAGCTTCGGCAGCGCGTAGGCATAGAGGTCGTCAATGGCAACGCCGGCCTCGTCCATGATTTTCTTTGCGGTGGCATTGTAGGCGACCACGTCGCTGTTCTTGCGCATCGGCTTGAGGTCGCCTTCGGGCACGGGCGTGGTGGCGCACCAGACCAGCTTCGCGCCGGTGGCTTTGAGTTGCTTGACCAGCTCGCGCAGGTTCTTCTCGTAATCGTCGGGCGGGACCTGTTGTTTGCCGGTGTCCATGAACTTGAGGTCGTGCAGGCCCCAGTTGAAGTGGATGACGTCCCATTTGCCGGCGCCGAGCCACTTGGCGAGGTTGGCGAGGCCGTTGATGGTCGGGCCGCCGTTGGTCGGGATGCGGTGGACGTTGGCCTTGCCCTTGAGCAGGTCGCGGACGGCGACGGTGTAGCCGATGGAGATGGAGTCGCCGATGAGCAGCACGCGCGGCAGCTTCGGGTCGTCGGTGACGGGCGCAAACGCCGGGTCGGCTTTCCTGGGCTTCTTGGGCGTGGCCTTTTTCGCGTCGGCTGCGCCGGCGATAGTGATGCAGAGGGCAAGGGTGGCGGCGATGAGGCGGAGGTTCATGATGGGCTTTCCTTTAATGAATAATGCCGGGCACGGCAAGCGTTTCCTTGCGAAGGCTGGCGCGCCGGAGGCGGCGGCGTTAGAGTGGCCGCCGACGTCATGCTGGAACAAGTCCGCCAAGTCATCCTTGAACGCTGGCTGCTGGCGCGCGGCGAGGCGGTGCTCGTCGGCGTGTCGGGCGGGCCGGACTCGGTGGCGCTGCTGGACGCGCTGGCGGCGCTTGCGCCGGAGTTCGGCTGGCGGCTGCGCGTGGCGCACTTCAATCACCATCTGCGCGGCCGGGCCAGCGACGCGGATGAGCGGTTTGTGCGTGGACTGGCGGAGGATTACGGGTTGCCGGTCAGCGTGGGCGGCGGGGACGTGCGGGCGTTTGCCGCAAAGCAAAAGCTTTCCATCGAGGACGCGGCGCGGCGGATGCGGCACGGTTTTTTCGCCGAGGTGGCGGCAACGTGCGGCATCCGGAAGCTGGCGCTGGGCCACACGGCGGACGACCAGGTGGAGACGTTGTTGCAGCGGCTGCTGCGCGGCGCGGGCACGCACGGGCTGGCGGCGATGCACTGGTCGAACCGGCTCGGCGAACTGACGGTGGTGCGGCCGATGCTCGGCGTGTGGAAGGCGGAGGCGCTCGATTACCTGAAGCAGCGCGGGCTGAAGTTCCGGCGGGACCACACGAACCGCGACACGACGTTCCAGCGGAACCGGATCCGGCACAAGCTGCTGCCGCTGTTGGAGCGCGAGTTCAATCCGGCGGTGAAGGCGGTGCTGCACCAGACAGCGGAGATGCTGGCGGCGGAAGACGAATGGCTCGAGGCGCAGGCGGTGCAGAAAGGCAGGAGACGGAAGGCGGAGCTTCCGGTGAAGCTACTGCAACGCAAGCACGTGGCGGTGCAGCGGCGGATGATTTATCGGTGGCTGCTGGCGAACGACGCGGGCGCGGCGGTGGATTTCCAGACGGTGGAGGCGCTGCGCCGGATGGCCGGACAGGGCAAGCCGCGGTGCGTGACGTTGACGGCCAGCGTGGAGGCGGTGCGGCAGGCGGACCGGTTGGAATTGCGGAAGTCAGAAGTCAGGAGCCGGAAGCCAGAAGATGGTGGCGTGCCGCCGGAGTGGCGGTTGGACGTGCCGGGGAAAACGGAGGTTGCTGCGCTCGGCGTCGTCGTCGAAGTCGCTGTCGCCGCGGGCAAATTGATCCCGAAGTTGGCGACCCTCGCCATTCCGCGTTCGGGAGAAGTGTGGCTGGACGCGGATGCGGTGGGCGATGCGTTGACGGTGCGGACGTGGCGGGCGGGGGACCGGTTTCAGCCGATCGGGATGCAGGCGGAGAAGAAACTGCAGGACATTTTCACGGACGAAAAGGTGCCGGCGGCGCAGCGGCGACAGACGCCGGTTTTTGTGGCGGCGGACGGCGGGATTTGCTGGGTGGCGGGCTATCGGATCGGGGAGAGGTTCAAGCTGACGGGGGCGACGCGGCGGGCGTTGCGGGTGCGGGTGCGTCCACGGCTGGATTGACATCGGGGAAGCGTTCTGTTTTGTTTGGCGCATTGAAGAAGGCGTTGCGGAGATGTCTCGCCGATGAAGATCGTCAAGTTTCTAATCCTGGCATTGTGCGGGCTGGCCATCCGGCTGTGGCTGGTGCCGCAGTGCGTGGACATGACCAGGGTCATTGACGCCGCGCAATACGACCAGTTTGCCGCCAACATTCTCCAGCACGGCGTGTATAGCGACGATGTGAACCCGGCGGCGGCGCCGAAGCCGAACGCACGGCGCGTGCCGGGCTATCCGCTGTTCCTGGCGATGATCTATGGCGTGCGGGGGCTGAACAACTGGCGGGCGGTGCAGATCATGCAGGCGCTGGTGGACCTGCTGACGTGCTGGGTGGTGTATCGGACGGCGCGCGAACTGTTCCGCGACCGGCTGGTGGGGTTCTGGAGTTTCGGGACGGCGTTGATCACGCCGCCGATGTTGATTTTCACCGGCTACATCATGCCGGAGACGCTGGCGACGTTCTGGACGACGCTGGCGGTGTTCTGCACGTTGAAGGCGTGCCGGGCCAACCACGTGCGGTATTTCATCGGGCTGGGCATCTCGTGCGCGGCGGCGGCACTGCTGCGGCCGATGCTGATCGCGTTGCCGCTGTTCCTGCTTCCGGCGTTCTGGCTGACGCCGGAGGGACGGCGGTTCTTGACGGCCAAGCGCGCCGGGCTGGCGGTGTTGTGCGGGTTGGTGATGTTTCTTCCGTGGGTGACGCGCAACGCGGTGACGCTGGGGCAGCTCAGGTTCCTGAACACGACGCGGGCCAACCCGTGCGAGGATCGCGCGCGCGGCTTCGACAAATGGGCGTCCACGTGGTCGGACTCGCAAGCTTACAACCGGGCGCTGATTTTCACGGTGGTCTATCAGGGGAAGTTCTACAAGCCGGACGACCTGCCCTCGGTGGACAGTTTCCCGGCGCACGCGTTTGACTCGAAGGCGGAACAGGAGAAGGTGCGGGACCTGTTGCGGCAGACGTATGCGCGGATGGGGCTGACGAAGGCGATTGACGACGAGTTTGAGAAGCTGGCGGACGGGAAGATCCGCGCGCACCCGGTCCGCTACTGGTTGACGCTGCCGCTTTACCGGATGGTGATGTTGTGGGCGGAGCCGGTGAGCCACTGGTTCACCAAGAAGGACGCGCCGGTGCGCGTCATCCGGTTCGCGCAACTGATCAACATCGCCATCGTGGCGTTCGGGCTGGCGGGCATGTGGGTGTTGCGCAAGAACTGGCGCGACACGGCGCCGCTGTGGCTGGCGATCCACGCCTGCACGGTGACGGGCATGCTGGTGTGTTTCACCGTCGCCACGGTCAACCCGCGCTATGTGGCGCCGGCTTATCCGGTCATGTGCATCTTCGCGGCGGCCTGCGCTTTCCACCTCACCCGCGCCAAGACGCCGCTGAAGACCTCGACGGAAATCTACGAGATGGATTCCGAGCGGTGGTGAGTGAGGCCGGCCGGCCGGGCAGGGGCAGGCCCTTTGCCGCGCGGAGGCGGCATCAGAATCGCAGCACCAGATTCACACCCACGCCTCCGTTGGCCACGTCGTAGTCGCGGGGGATGCTGGAGTTGTTGCTGGTGTAGCTGGTGAAAATCCGCGCGCTGGCCCAGGGCGTGAACGTATACATCACCGAAGCGCTCACGATGTGGGCCATGTCTTCGCGCGTGGCTGACTGGTAGTCCTCAAGCTGGAAGCGGTAGATGAACTGCACCATCAGCTTGGCGGCGGGCGCCCAGTTCACGCCGGTGAAAATCCCGTGGGTGACGCGCGTGAACTCGCCCGGCGAGGCGTGGAAGAAATCAAACGTGTAGCCGTAGGGCACCGCGACGCGCTGGCCGAACATCTGCACGCGGTGGAGCATCAGCGAGACGTCGCCTTCCTTGTAGAACTCGTCCTCGGTCTCGCGCGTGATCAGCCGCGTCACGCTGTAGCCGCCGCTGAGGTTGAACCACGTCTCCACCTGCGTGCCGGCGTTGAACCCGAACGAGGTCGCGTCGAAATCAATGTCGTCCTGCGTGTTGTAGCGGAAGAACTGCTGGCGGGCGAAGACCGACCCCGTCACGCCCTTGATCCACGTGGGGTTCCACGCCAGGCCCGCCGTGCCCACAAACACCAGGTCGCCCTTGGTGTCGTTCTCGGTGAGCAGCCGGTTGGAGGTGTAGTAATACTGCGCGTCGCCCGTGAACGAGAACTGCGGCACCCCCGCGCGGCGTTTCAGCAGGAACTGCCGGCCGATCTCCTCGTCGTCCTCGATGGGCTTGACGCCGAGCCCCGGCTGCTGGGCCTGCGATGGCGCCCCGCCCGTTCCCGGCTGCCGCATCTGCTCAAACTGCCGGAACTGCGGCTCCTGCGCGTCCAAGGGAAAGGCCGATGCCAGCGAACAGAGCGCCACGCCCGCACACCAACGCGCGCTGTTCCGCTTTCGTGACATCCTGTGATGAGGAACCTGTGTCGTGTCCACACTTCTCCTTGATGCTGGCCGCGCAGCTTATAGAACCTCCCATACGGTGACAAGAAGCTTTTGGCGGGCGCGCCGCCCCGTTCATCCGGACCGGCCGCCGGGTCAAGATTTCCCGTTTTCGCGCTTGTCTGGACCCGGCCCCTTTGCTATACGCCGCCCGCTGTTTCGGGAAAACATCAACCATCAACCACAAGGAGAGTATCCAATGAAGACATTATGGAAGGCTGCAGCAGTCAGTGTATTGACGGCCGTCGCGCTGGCGTGGACGCCGGGCGCCGAGGCCGCCGAGGGGAAAGGCAAAGTTGCCGGCAAGGCAAGACCACCGACGTGCAGCGGCCAGATTGTCAGTATCAGCGGCGATTGCATCGTCGTGAAGAACAAGAACGGCGAGCAGAAGTTCGCCATCAACGACAAGACCAAGTTCGGCACCACGACCGAGCCGAAGAAGTGCGACGACTTCAAGGCCGGCGACAAGGTCACCGTCTCGTTCAAGGAAGACGGCGACAAGAAGTGCGCCCTCTCTGTCCGCACGACGCCCCCGCCGAAGCCGAAGGGCGACAAGAAGTAGTCTTGTGCGCACAGACTGATAGATCCTAACGGAAAGGGAGGCCGAGCAACCGGCCTCCCTTTCTCGTTTGGAGCAGAACCAACCCCGGAAACCAAAGCCATGAAGATGAAACGGTATTTGATCCGCGCCGCCGTCGCCCTGACCACCGCCGCGGCTGTCCTGTTCGCATTGGATGCCGGTGCCGCCGCGGGCAAACCCAAGGCCAAGCGCACGCCCAAACCCGTCTTCCAGGCCAGCGGCGAGGTCGTCACCGTCGGCGAGGACTTCATCACCGTCAAGACCGCCGAAGGCGCTGACATGAAATTCCTCGTCATCCCCGGCACCAGGATGGGCGACAAGGAACTCAGCAGCTACAAACCCGCCGACAAGGTCGTCGTCCACTACAAAGAGGACGGCTCCAACAAGGTGGCCACCAAGATTGATCCGCCCGGCGCCGCCAAGAAGGGCGGCGGCAAGAAAAAGTAACCGCTCCGTCCACCCGCCGCATGAGCATCCAGACGCTGCCGCGCCGCCTGGCGCTGGCCTTCCAGTTCCTCACCGTCCTCCGCGTCCGCGTGGCCGGCCCGGTGACCGACGATGAACTGCGCGGCTCCACTTTCTTCTATCCGCTGGTCGGCGCGGCGCTCGGTGGCGCGCTGGTGGCGGCCGCGTGGGCGCTGGCGCACGCACTGCCGTCGCCGGTGGTCGTGGCGCTGGGGGTCGTCGGATTGGCCGCGTTGACCGGCGGGCTGCACCTCGACGGCGTGGCGGATGTCTGCGACGGGTTCTATGCCGGTCGCACGCGCGAGGACGCGCTGCGGATCATGAAAGACCCGCACATCGGCACGATGGGCGTGGTGGGGCTGATCTGCGTGCTCGGCTTGAAATACATCGCCCTGCTGAACGTGCCGACGGACCGCGTGCTGTGGGCCATCGTCGCCGCGCCCGTCGTCGGCCGCAGCGTGATGGTCGTCGCATGCGCGCTGGGCCGCTACGCGCGCGAGGAGGGCACGGGCAAAGCCTACATCGGACAGCTTGGCCGCAGCCACGCGCTGGTGGCGGTGGCGTTTGCGGCGGCAGGCTGCGCGATGTTGCGGGAGTGGAAGGTGGCAGCGCTGGCTTTCGCGCTGAGCGCCATCTGGCTCGTTCTGTTCATGCGCGCCTGCAACCGCCGCATCGGGGGTCTGACCGGAGACACGCTGGGTGCGCTGTGCGAGACGACGGAACTGATTGTGTGGCTCGCCGCGTGCGCGGACTGCTGCGCCGCCTAAATTCTCTCCACGGCGTTGGCCGGCACCCAGCCCTTGTTGCCGTCGGCGCGCTCCACCTCGACCCATCCGGGGACGCCGACCATGCTGGAGGCGCGCTCGCCGGTGACCCACAGCTTCTGGCCTTCGACGGCGGTAAAATGCCGCGGCGCGTCATCCACCGGCGCGAACCGGACGACGACTTCCTTCGTTACGACGATAGCCTCGGGCGGGCCATGTTCGACGGAGGCGCGCGTGATGAGGCCCGTGCCGGCGACAATGGCGAGCAAGGTGAACCCGATGACGGATGGCCGCAGCCAGCGTTTGACCGGCTCCAACTTCCGGGCTGCGGGCAGCCAGAGCAGCGCGATGGCACCGAGCGCGACGAGCCAGTAGCAGGTCGTGGCGAACGCGGTCCACTCGCCGGCGGTCCGGTAGTCGCGCGCGGCGGCGAGCCATGCCGACCAGCCGCTGGACGCGGCCGTGTCTTTGGCCCGCGATTCGTTGATGGCAAAGCGGAGGTTGCCGCTGATGTCGGGGTCGCGCGGCTCCAGCCGGCGGGCGCGCTCGTAGTTGAGGATGGCGCGGCCGAGCTGGCCGGCCTTGAAGCAGGCGTTGCCAAGGTTGAAGTAGAGGTTGGCGCTGGCGACGCCGGCGGCCCGGAGTGATTCGTAGCGCGTGGCAGCCTGCTCGAACTGGCCTGCGTCGTAAAGCGCGGCGGCTTCCTTGAACGCCGGTGGCGCGTCGGCGGCATGGAGCGTCAACACGTAGAGCGTGAGAGCGTAGAGCATGGAGCGTGCTTTCACAGCGTGAGTTTCTCCATCGCCGCGACGGTGTCGCGGGTCATCTTGAGCGCGCGTTCACGGCTGGCGCTGGCCTGCGCCTGCGGCGCGTAGCGGGTGCTGTCGCATTCGGCGAAAAGCTGGCGCAGCGCCTCGCAAAGGTCGGGCGGCAGGCTGCGGGGCCGGAGTTGCTCCTCGATGACGGCGCTGGTGATGCCGGAGGACGGCAGGTTCAGCCGGTCGCCGAGGTAGTCCTGCAGGCACTTGAAGATGGCGGCGTAGAAACCCGACGCGCTGGCGGGCATCAGCCTCTCGGCGTCGGCCAGCCGGCGCTGGGCGGTGCCATAGGCGCGGCGCGCGCGGGCGTAGCGGATGTCGCCGCTGAGCCGCTCGCGATGGCGTTTGAGCGCCAGCGCGCCGAGGAGCGCGAGCGCCGGCACGCCTTGGAGCGCCACGAACCACGTCTGCTGGTAAATCGCCGGCCCGGCGCTGATGACCGTGCCGAGGTCGGGCTTGAGATAGACGATGCCGACGCCGAGTTTCTCCTGCGGCCGTGGCGCGGCGGGCGTCTGGGCGATACCAACAACGACTGGCGCGCTGCCCGCGGGCGCTTCCTGCACGTTGAGTTGGATCGGGCCACGGCTGAGCGTGGCGTAGCGGCCCAGTTCGGGATCGAAGTAGCTGAACGTGACGGGAGGGATGACCGACGCCTTGGCCGAGGTCGGCACGATGACTTGTTCGAAAGTTTTTTCGCCGGTGAAACCCATCTCATCGGTCTGCTTGCTCTTCACGAGCGGGTCGTAGCTCTTGAAGCCTTCGGGCGCGGTGAACTTCGGCGGCTGGACGGTGGCGAGGTTGCCCTGGCCGACGACGCGGATGGTGAGCGTGACCGGCTCGCCCGTGCGCAGCGTGGTGGGTTTGGCGGTGACATCGAGCGCGTAGCGGCCAATGGCGCCGGTGAAATCGGCGGGTTTGCCCGCGTCGGGCAGCGGTTTCACGACGACCTTCGCCGGCTGCGAGCTGACGGCAAACCGTTTGGTTTCGCCGCCGCCGCCGAAGAACTGGTCGAAGAACGGGTCGCCGATGCCAAATCGCCGGCCGCGCTGCGAGTCCACGTAAACGTCAATCGCGGCCTGTGCGGGGCCGAGCGCCAGTTGGCCGGCACGGATCGGGCTGGTCAGCGCGCGGAAGGTGTAAACGCCGAACGCCTTCCCGTCGAGCGTCTCCTGCGACTCGGATGGGCGCGGCAGTTTGATCTCGGTGAAACCGTCGGCGGTGATGGACGGCATCTGGCTGCGGTAACGGACGCCGTTGCGGACGTAGAGCTTGAGATCGAGCGGAAAGACTTCGTTCAGGAACAACTCGCTGCGCGGCAGGGTGATGTTGAGCCGGATGAGGTCGTCCACGTTGATGCCGCCGCTGGCGGTCTTGCTGACCTTCACGGCGATGGCCTGGCTGGTGATGGCCTTGCCGCCAAACTGGACGGTGAAGGCCGGGATGGCCAGCGTGCCCTCGCGCGTCGGCGTGAGCAGGAAGACGTGCGCGACCGAGTCGGTGCGCTCGCCGTTGACGATGGAGACCTGCGTCTGCGGGCCGGCGTATTGGGCGGTGAACCCGTCAATCGCCGGCAACTGCGGCGTGCCGGCGCCGCCGGCGTTGTCGTAGCGGAGCGTGAGCTGGATCTGTTCGCCAAGCGCGATCTCGCTGCGGTCCACCGAGGCGGAGAAGTT
>JACRKA010000369.1 GCA_016219905.1 Verrucomicrobiota bacterium | reverse complement strand
GGAATTGCCATCGCTCAACGGACAAAAGGTACGCCGGGGATAACAGGCTTATCGGGCCCAAGAGTTCATATCGACGGCCCGGTTTGGCACCTCGATGTCGACTCGTCGCATCCTGGGGCTGGAGAAGGTCCCAAGGGTCCGGCTGTTCGCCGGTTAAAGCGGCACGCGAGTTGGGTTCAGAACGTCGTGAGACAGTTCGGTCCTTATCCACTGTGGGCGCAGGAATCTTGAGGGGTTCTTTTCTTAGTACGAGAGGACCGGAAAAGACGGACCTCCGGTGTTCCAGTTGTCGCGTCAGCGGCAGCGCTGGGTAGCTGCGTCCGGACGAGATAAGCGCTGAAAGCATCTAAGCGCCAAGCTCCTCCCAAGATCTGGATTCCCACGCCGCAAGGCGTCTAAAGGCCACAGGAAGACCACCTGTTTGATAGGTCGCAAGTGTAAGCGCAGCAATGTGCTCAGCCTAGCGATACTAATTGGCCGTGCGGCTTGATCACTTTTCCTTTCCCCGCCCTCGGGCAGGGAGAGAAAAGTGATTTCAAAACAGCGTAAGATGTCCCTACACCTGTATGTCGTTTTCAGAGAACCCGGCGGTTCTTTTGACAGACCAGATTTCCCGGTGACCATGGAGCAGTGGCCCCACCCGTTCCCATTCCGAACACGGCCGTGAAACGCTGCCTCGCCGATGGTAGTGCCTGTATAGCTTGCGCGAGAGTAGGTCGTTGCCGGGTCTATCGAGGCCCGGATCCGAAAGGATCCGGGCCTCGTCTTTTTTCGCCTCGCGCGCAGCCCGGCGCGCCCGTTGCCAACCTGCCCTTGACTTGGCCCCGCAGTTTCGCAACGCTGGCTGCGCTGATGAAGAAGGCGTCAACGTGGGCGTTCAGCTTATTAGTTGCAGCCGGCTTCCTGTTGCGCTGGCAACCGGAGGCCGGAGCCGGCGAACCGGCGGCGGCGGTCACCCCGGCCACCAATGCCGTCGCGCAGGCGAAGCAGCTTAACGCCCGCCGCCACCTTGAGGCCGAGGTCGAGAAGGTGCGCGGCCTGAAGTTCTTGAGGCCGGTCGAATATGCCACGATGCAGACCAAGGACCTGCGCGGCTTTCTCGTCAAGAAGCTGCGGCAGGAATACTCCGCCGCCGAACTGCGCGATTACGGCCGGTCGCTTGCGATGATCGGCCTGGTGCCGGAGGACCTGGATTTCGAGGCCACAATGATGGAGGTGCTCGGCGAACAGGTCGCCGCCCTCTACGACCAGGACAGCGGGCGGCTCTTCACCTTCAGCGACTCCGCCCTGACCGGCAACATGGGCCGGATGATCCTCGCCCACGAGATGACCCATGCGCTCCAGGACCAGCATTACGAGATCAAGAAGTGGCCCATCCGGCGCAAGGACAACGACGACCTCGTTGCCGCCCACATGGCCGTGCTGGAGGGCGACGCCACGCTCGCCATGACCCGCATCTTCGTGCGGACACTGGACTGGAAAACCGCCCTGGCCGACATCGGCGGCGCGCTCCTCCAGAACGTCGAGAAATACGAGCGCGCGCCCCGCTATTTCCGCGAGTCGCTTCTGTTCCCGTATCAGGAGGGCATGACATTCCTCGCGCATCTGGAGTCCCATGGGGGTCCGGCCGCCGTCGCCGAAGCCTTCCGCAAACCGCCGACCTCGACCTCGCAGATCCTCCATCCGGAGCGATTCCATCCTCGCCGCGAGGAGCCGCTGCCTGTTGAGCCGGCGGCCGAGCCGTCCCCGAAGTGGCGCCTCCTGACGAAGAATGTCGTCGGCGAATTCGGCGTCACCGTGCTGCTGCGCGAGTTTGGCCACAGCTCGCGCGCCGCCGCCATCGCGGCGGGCTGGCGCGGCGACCGCTACGTCACCTACGACACCGGCGACGGGAATGCCATCCTCTGGTGGCGGAGCGTTTGGTCGTCGGGCAACGCGGCCCGCAAGTTTGCCGACGCCTACAAGGACATCGTGGCCAAACGGAACACGCTTCGCAAAACGCCGCTCGGATTGCAGGTGACGGTGGATGACTGCACCGTGGGACTGATGCTCGTCGTGCCGGCCGCGGCGAAAGAGACCGGAGGAGTGAAATGAAAATCGTCATGGCCGCCGGCGAGATGACGCCTTACGCCAAGACGGGCGGGCTGGGCGACGTGGTGGCGGCATTGCCGCGCGCGCTGGCGGCGATGGGCCACGAGGTCGTCGTCTTCGTGCCGTTCTACCGGCAGATCCAGGCGCAACTCCCGAACGCGCGGCGGGTGCCGGGTGCGCTGAGCGTGCCGATGGGCGGCCTTCAGGAGCACGGCGAGCTTTACACCGAGATGCTCGACGCGCGGCTGATGCTGGCGATGGTCAAACACGACGGCTACTTCGACCGGCCCGCGCTCTACGGCGACAGCAACGGCCTCTATCCTGACAACGGCGAGCGGTTCATCTTTTTCGCGAAGGCCGTCGTCGCCGGCGTCAGCCTGCTGCGGTTCGCGCCCGACGTGCTCCACGCGCACGACTGGCACGCCGCGCTGGCTCCGCTCTTATGGCGGCGCGAGATGGGCGTCGCGTGGAAGCTGCGGACGATGTTCACCATCCACAACCTCGCCTATCAAGGGGTCTTCCCGGCGGACCAGTTCGAATTGACCAACCTGCCGCCGGAGTTCTTCGCGCTCTACGGGCTGGAGTTCCACAACCAGATCAGCTTCATGAAGGCAGGCCTCCTCTACAGCGACGTCGTCAACGCCGTCAGCCCGCGCTATGCCGAGGAGATCCGCACGCCGGAGTTCGGCTGCGGCCTCGACGGCCTGCTGCGCGACCTCGGCCCGCGGCTCGTCGGCGTCCTCAACGGTGTGGACACCGTCGAGTGGAATCCCGAGACCGACCCGCACATCGCCGCGCGCTACAGCGCCAGCGACCTCAGCGGCAAGTCAGCGTGCAAGCGCGCGCTGCTGGAGGCGTTCAAACTGCCCGCCGAGCGCGAGCGCGCGGCGCTCATCGGCATCGTCACGCGCCTCGAACACCAGAAAGGATCGGACCTCGTCGCCGACGCCATCCCTGAACTGATGGAGATGGACGCGACGCTGGTCGTGCTCGCCTCCGGCAATCCCAAGCTCGAAGCGCGCTACCGCGAACTGGCGCAGCAATATCCGGAAAAGTTCGGCCTTCACGTCGGCTTCAGCAGCCCGTTGTCACACCAGGTCGAGGCCGGCAGCGACATGTTCCTGATGCCCTCGCGCTTCGAGCCGTGTGGGCTGAACCAGATGTATTCCCTGCGCTACGGCACCATCCCCGTCGTGCGCGCTGTCGGCGGCCTCGCCGACACCGTCCAGTCATTCGATCCCGCGACGGGGCAGGGGACGGGTTTCCGCTTCGACGACGCCACAGTGCCCGCGATGCTCGACGCGGTGCGCGCCGCCATCGAGACATGGCGCAAGCCGGACGACTGGCTGCGGCTCATCCGCAACGGCATGGCTTGCGACTTCTCTTGGAAGCGCAGCGCCGAGCGATACGTCGAGCTTTACAGGGGGGTGTGAGCGGCGAACGTAGAACGGACTTCCGAGTCCGTTCATCAACGGTCGTGGACGCCCCGTTCTACGTGGATTTGCTTCGTGCCGTCCAAGGTTTCTCGAAAAACATCTCCTTCACATATCGCAGAATGGCCGCGTTGGTCTGGGGGTTTCGCGACCACACGCCCTTCTCCCAGCGATATTTCTCCGGCGTCGTGGGATCATAGGGAATGTTCGGCGGGTTGTCGTTGACGCGCACCCAGGGGCATTTGCCGCCCTTCAACGCGCCGTTGACCAGCTCGGCCATGTGACGCTTGTTCTCGCCCTGGGCGTGGTCCACGTCGCATTGGATGCGGAGGTAGGGGACCGGCAAACCGGCGACCCAGGCCGAGCCGCGGCGTTGCTTCCAGTAGTCTTCAGGTTTGCCAGGCCGCCGGATAGCCGACGGCCCCTCGATGTCCATCAGGAACAGGACCTTCAGTTCAGGATACCGCGCCAGGCAGCCGATGCCCATCGTGACCCCGAAGGAACGGGTCAGCACCGCGACCCGTCTCGAGTCAACGCAGGGCAGCGTTCGCGCATGGATGATCACGGCTTTCAGGTCGTCTTGGTGCGCCGGCCCGCCCTCGTCTTCCTCGCCCTCGCTCCCGGCACGGCCTTGAGGAGCGAAATCCACGAGCGCGATTCCGGCGTCGAGCATCTCCTGGACCGGCATCTCGGCGTTGAATGTAGCGCCGCCAATGCCGCCCGGACAGCCGACCAGTGTGGGGAAACGCCCCTCGCCCTTGGGCTTCCACATGCGGACGAGGATGCGCTTGCCGTTCAGCGAGGGGATTCGCGCGGTCAGAGTCGGCGCCACGAGAATGCGGTCCTCGGGCCGGCGCACGGCCTTGGCCCCCCTCGGCCCCTTCGGCGCTTCCTGGCCGAAGACGGCCACCGGCAGCAACAGCAGCAGCAAGACAGCGAGGCGTCTCATGGCAGGGGTCTGCGTGTCATCGTTTCGCAGCGAACGCGAGCTTCACGATCTCCTCGGCCGTGACGACGCGCAGGTTGGCCGCGGCGCAGGCGACCAGTTCCTCGTAAGCCTTCCAGATCCTCTCGCGCGCCTCCGCCGTGCGCGGACGCGAACGATCGGGCGTGTTGAGGTCGAACGGCGGCTGCTTGGGCCTGCTGCGGGGGCCTTCGCCATCGTAGTAGATCGCGTTCCAACCCGGGCCGTTGGCGCGAGAGAAGTCGTTCTCGTGGATAAGCGCGGTGATGAACGGCGGACGGCTGCCCTTCCATGCGGCGAGCCGGCTCTGGAGCCGCGCGGCCGGGTTGAACTCCGCCGCGCGCGGCGTGTCGAGCATGCTCCACCAGAACGACTCCTCTTTCCCGCCGCCAGCCGCCCAGCGCGTGATGCTGAAGTCGCTTGGCCGCGCCAGCAGGCCTTGGATCCGCTCGAATGGCTGCTCCAGTTTCGTGCCGCTCTCGTGGTAGGCGACGACCATCTTCGCGCCCAACTCAGCATAGACTTTCAGCGCCGCGGCGCGGATGCGCGGGTCGCGGCACTGCGGCGACGCGACGACCGGCGGACGGCCGAAAACCTTGGCGACGTAGGTGTAACCGCCGGCCTTGTCGCGTTGCAGTTCGCCGGTGGTGGGATCGAGGCGGTAGGTTTCGTAATCGCGCAGCGTCTTCGCGAGTGCCGCGTCATCGAGGTCGCGCAGTCGCCCGTCAAAGCCACCGTAGGTGGGATGGGGCGGGCGGACGTGATAGCTGATGCCCATGCCGCTCTGCTTGAGCCGCTGGATCACGTCGGGCCGCTTCTGCTCGTAGTGCTCGACGATCTGCGGCGTGAAGTAGAAGTCGCCGAGCACCTTGTTCTTCTCAAAGATGCCGATCAGCCGCAGCACGGTTGCCGCGCTTTCCTCAAGGTGCGGCCAGTCATGGACGTTGACGGCGAAAGTGATGATGGCTGACTGCGGATGGCGGATGGCGGATGGCGGACGGGCGGTTTCGCCCTTCGCGGCCGGTTCGCACGGCAGCAACACAATCGGCTCCTCGGACACCGTGAGCCGCCTCGTGTCCGGAACCGACTCGCTGCCGCTTCCGCCTGCCACTTGCCGCACTTCGCCCTTGACGACGCCCGACAAGTCAATCGTCACCTTGTCCCGATCGCTCCAGAGCAGGTGGAGGTCTTTCGTTGCGCCGGTGCAGACCACTTTGCCGTCGCGCAGCGTCCAGTTCCGGCCGTCGGTCTTCAGCAGCTTGTGGACGTGGACGCCCTTGTCTTTGAACGCGGTGATCTCCTGTGCGTAGTGGGCATACATCAACTCGCGCGCCAAGCCCTTCAGTTGATACGGATACTTCACCCAGTCGCGCGTCTTGACGGGATAGTGGAAGGATGATTGCTTCGGATGCGCCTTCTCCCACGCGAGGAATTCGTCGCGCACCTCGTCGGTGTTCGCGTAACGCGCGCCCCGGCCGATGAAGTTGGCGTTGAGCCACTCCACATACTCAACCAGTTCGCGGCGCAGCTTCTTCTGCCTTCCCTGCGCGTCGTCGGGAAACAGGTCGTTGGTGTGCTCGTGCCAGCCGAAGACCCAAGGCGAGTGACGAGTGTCGGGTGACGAGTGACGCCACTCCAGATAGAGATGGAGGAACTTCCGTTGCAGGGCGGGGATGCTGAGGTCTTGCCAGATCTGCTGCCGCATGCCTTGAGTGTATTCTTCAGGCACGCCTTGCGGAATGGGGCAGTGCTCGCCGATCCGACCCGGCACGGGGGCCTGCGGGATGAGCACCCAATGACTGGCCAAGTCCTCCGACAACGGCCAGCCCATTGCCGGCCGCCACGGGTTATAAACGTCGTGGTCGAAAAAGAGGTTCATCGCCTCGTTGCGCCCGCCGGTGAGCGTGTCGAAGCCTTTCTTCGCCGCCATCTCCATGTCGAGGAAATGGCCCGTGATGGTGCGGTTGACTTTGCGGATCGCTTTGGGATCGTCGCTGCCGATGATCCTGCCGATGAGCTTGTCCACCGCTGCGATG
>JACRKA010000368.1 GCA_016219905.1 Verrucomicrobiota bacterium | reverse complement strand
GGCGACGTAGGCCGGCGCGCCGCGTCGCGGGCCGAGTTCCTTCGAGACAATCGCGCCGAGGCTGGGATGGTTGACGGCCGGCTCGGGCCGGCAGCCGGTGAGCAGGTAGCTCATGCCGCGTTCGTGCGCGCCTTCGGGATGATGCATCGAGCGGATGAAGGCGATCCGGTCGGCGATGCGGGCCATGCGCGGCAGGTGTTCGCAAAGCTGGATGCCGGGGACGTTGGTCGGGATGACGCCGAACGGGCCCCGGATTTCGGCAGGCGCGCCGGGTTTCGGATCGAAGGTGTCGAGGTGGGAGACGCCGCCTTGCATCCAGAGCAGGATGACCGACTGGCAGGGCGCGTCACCGGCGCGCGCGGCGGCGGGTCGCGCGAAGCCGGCCAGTCCGAGCGCGCCGACCGCGCCGGCCCGGACGAAGTCGCGGCGGGTGATGCCTGTCTGTGGCTGATGCGGGTCACGAGCGCGTGTCGGTTTCATGGCGAGGTCTCCGATGGACTTGGTTGTGGCGCCGCGTGCGCCGGGGCCACTATAGGCGGCGCGCGGGGCCGTTCAATCAAAAGTTTGCGTCTTGGCGGCCGCCTCGGGGGGAGGTTCCGCGCCGGCGTCGCGCAGCGTGATGTGCGCGCCGGAGCGCGAGATCGAGTCGAGCACGAGAGCGGTCTGGCCGATGCGGAGCTGGTCGCCGACGAGGAACCGGGCGGCGGTGATGCGGCAGTCGTTAAGGAAGGTGCCGTTGTGGGAGTTGAGGTCGCGGATGTGGACGGCATCGGGTTGCAGCAGCAGCGAGCAGTGGCGCGCGGAGATGCACGGGTCGGCGAGGCGGACGTGGGCGCGTTCGGCGCGGCCGACGACGAGCGGATGGTTGGCCAGCAGGGCGCGCTCCTCGCGTTCGCCGGGCAGGCGGAACCAGAGGACCATCAGCGATGCGGTGCGCGAGGCGGGCTTGCCGCGTGGCGGGGGCGTCATGGGCGTGGCGCGCGGCGTGAGGGCGGCGATGAGCGGTTGCAGGGCGGTCCATCGCTGATGCGGCTCTTTGATGAGGGCGGCGTTGACGAAGGCTTCGAGGTCGGCGGGCACTTGCGGCGCAAGCTCGCGCAAAGGCCTCGGCGGACTCTCGCAATGGAGGCGGACCCATTCGTCGGAGGTGAGGCCGATGAAGGGCGGGCGGCCGGCGAGCAGTTCGTAGAGCGTGATGCCGAGGCTGTAGAAGTCGGCGGCGCCGGCGACCGGTTCGCCGCGGAGGATCTCGGGGGCGGCGTATTGCGGGGTGAAGCCGCCCGGTTCGGCGCCGGCACGGTCGAGTTGCTGGGCGATGCCGAAGTCCATCAGCTTCACGCAGCCGTCGTCGCGGACCATGATGTTGTCGGGCTTGATGTCGCGGTGGACGATGCCTTGCTTGTGGGCGTGCAGGAGCGCGGCACTGACGCCGGCAGCGATGACGCGGACCTGGTCGGGGGAGGGCTTGTTCTTGGCGGAGATCCACTCGCGGGCGGTGAGGCCGCGGACGAATTCCATGACGATGAACATGGTGCCGTAGGCCTCGATGGTGTCGAAAACAGCGATGATGTTTTCGTGGCGCAGGCGGCTGAGGATCTGTGCCTCGGCGCGGAAGCGTTCGAGGAAGCCGTAGCGCGTGACCAGCGTGTGCGGGAGCATCTTGACGGCGACTTCGGTCTCCTGCGGCACTTGGATGGCGCGGAAGACCCAGCCCATGCCGCCTTCGCCGATTTGCTCGACGACTTCGTAGTTGCCGATGCGGCGGCTGAGGAGGTCCTTGCCGGACCAGCGCAGGCGGTGCGCGACGAGCCGGGTGAGAAAAAGTTTCAGTTCCGGAATCTGGGCGGCGAGCGGCCCGAAGTCCTCCCAAGCCAGCCGCCAGGCGCGGACCTTGGTCGCGGCGACGCAATCGGCCACGCGTGGCTCGCGGTTCAGCAGGGCCATCTCGCCGACGAAGTGGCCCTTGCTCAGCAGCGCGAGGAGCTGGCCGTCGGGCCGGCGCACTTCGACGCGGCCGTCGGCGATGAGATAGAGCGCGTCGCCGGGGTCGCCGGCGCGGATGAACCGTTCTCCTGCCGGGAAGCTGCATCGTTGGAGCCGTTCGCGCAGCAGGGTGGATTGTCCGCGGGTGAGGCCGGCGAACGGCTCGAAGTATTCGAGCTGCCGGTTGGCGTGGGTTTTTTTCCAGAAGGAAGTCGGCACGGTCGGCTCGGTTGGGTGTGGGGCTGTCGAGGCTCGTTTATATCACGTCACGGGGTTGCTGGCAGTCCTCTTCCCGAGGCCATGCAAAGCGGGGCCGCCCTCGCGGCGATCATCACGGCCCGCCACGAAAAAAGAAACGGCGCACGCGGAGCAAGATAGCTTAGGGCCGCCCAGTTGCCTTAAGAACATCTACTCTCGCGTGCGCCGAAAAGTCGGCGGCATGGCCGCCGGAAAACGGCCCGCAGACGTTGGTGAAGCGAAAGGCCGCCCAGTGCTTTTCGATTCGACTCAAGCCGTCTGCGGGCAAGTGACGCGCGTTTGCGCTGACGCCTGGCATCTGATCCGGGCTGCGTTCTTCGCATCGCTGCCCTGGCGTCGAAAGCTCCCGCGAAGAGCCGATGTCATCGAAAGGCCGCCCAGTTGCTTTTCGTTTTGTCAGACTCCTCGCGGAAAAATCTGTTTGTGCTGCCAAAGAACTTAAATCAGCCAGGCTTCGGGTATTTTCCACCGCCTTGGCACGGGCAAAGTAGCACCGGAAATGCCATACGCAAGTTGTCCACCCTGGAGGATGGTGTTGTTGGCCAGTGATCCCACAACTCACTGCGCCCGAGGGAGAACAGCCAGCGATGCCGTGGGTCTGACCTGGTCGCCAGCCCTGAACAACCTGTATAGCTGGTGAACAGTGTTTCGATGGTCGGCCAATGGGGTGGCCTGCTTCGATGCAATCCCGACAGCCTGCCGCATAGAGCAGCGAGGTTTCGCCGCTCGGCGCGCATCGCTGGCCTCACGACGATTCACCCCGCCGGCGTGTCACCCCGCCGGCGTTGACGGGGCGCGACGTTTGTGTATGCTCGCGCCCGCCCAACCACCAGGAGCCGACCGTGCAAATCTCCAAAGCCATCATCACCGCCGCCGGCCAGACCCAGCGCACGCTGCCGTTGCAGACGCTCGTGGACCGCGACGGCACGCCAAAGGCCGCCCTGGCCATCCTCATCGAGGAAGTCATCCGCGCCGGCGTCGAGGAAATCTGCGTCGTCGTTTGCCCCGGCGAAGAGTCGAACTATCGTGCTGCGGCGGGCCGTCACGCGAGCCGGCTTCACTTCATCGAGCAACCGTCGCCGCTCGGCTACGGCCACGCGGTGTGGTGCGCGCGCGAATTCATCGGCGCGAAGCCGTTCCTGTTGCTGGTCAGCGACCACCTCTACCTCAGCCGCAGCGCCAAAGGCTGCGCCCAGCAGTTGGTCGAGATCGCGCAGGCCGAGAAGTGCGCTGTCTCGGCGGTGCAGTCCACCCACGAGAGCAAGCTGCCCTACTACGGCGCCGTCGGTGGACGGCTCGTCCATGGCCGGCAGCGGCTTTACCAGGTCGAGAGCGTCATCGAAAAACCGACGCCGACCGAGGCCGAGCAACGGCTCATCGTCCCCGGCCTGCGCGCGGCCCACTATCTCTGCTTCTTCGGCATGCACGTGCTGACGCCCGCGGTGATGGAGTTGCTCGGCGAGGCGGTTCAGCAGGCCGGCGCGCGGGGCGGCGTGCAACTCACCTCCGCGCTGGCGAAGCTGGCCGAGCGGCAGCGTTATCTCGCCTGCGAACTCGAAGGCCGCCGCTTCGACCTCGGCGCGAGCTACGGCCTGCTGACGGCCCAGCTCGCGCTCGCGCTCGACGGCAAGGACCGCGCCGAGGTGCTCGCGGGCCTGGTCGAGTTGCTGGCCGCCCGCAGCGGCAACTGATCGTCATTCACCTGCACGACCATGCCGGGCAAACTCGTCTCCATCATCACCGCCGCCGACACGGCGGTCCGCAACCAGTCGCTCGACGCTTTCTGCGCGCCCGCGTCGCTGGCCGGGCTGATGGCCGAGTGCGCTGAACTGGAAACCTTCCGCCGGCGCAGCGACAACCTCTACGAGCGGGTGCGCGCGCTGTTCTTCCTCTACTCGATCCATCGTTTCCACTTGCCGCGCAAAACGGGCGTGGCGCAACGCGGCCTGGTGCCGTTCCACGGTTACGAGCACCTGCTCCAGCGGCGCTTCGAGGAAGCGATCACCGTTTTCCTCGGCTGCCAGCAGGCGGACGGGCCGAGCGCGACCATCTCCAGCGCGCTGGCGGCGGCGTATCAACGGCTCGCGTTCCAGACGCTGGCCGACCAGGTCCGCCGCAGCGTGCGCACCGTCGCGGGCAACCGCTGGATGTTCCGCATGGGCCATCCCGCCGACCATCCGCTCCGGCTCCGGCCCGAACTGCTCCGCCGCGCGCCCGACGGCACATTTCCCATCCTGCGCGAACGCACGCCCGTCCGCATGGACATGAGCCACAGCGGCTGGAGCGACATCTTCTTCCTCGGCATGGATTATCCCGAGGGCGCGCGCGTGCTCAACGTCTCGATTGACCTCGGCGTCCACGGCCGCGACACCGCGCCTCGCCCGCCGGTCGAGGCTTATCTGCGCGTCATCGAGGAACCGCTGCTGCGGCTGACCAGCGTGGACCTCGGCGCGACCGCCGACGTGACGACGCTCGCGGAGGTCTTCGATTTCGCGCGCGATTATCTCGGCCTGCTCAAGGCCGCCGTCATCGCCGCGGGCATCGTGCCGCCGGGCATCGAAGGCTCCGGCCAGAGCCTCGATCAGTTGCTCGCCCGCGTCGTCGGCCCGGGGCGCGGTCTGGAGATCGTCAGCAACGTCAACAACATCCCGAAAGGCTCGCGGCTGGCCGTCTCGACGACGCTGCTCGCGTCGTTGATCTCGGCGCTCATGCGCGCGACGGGCCAGGCACAATCGCTTGAAGGCCCGCTCCAGGAAAGCGAGCGCCGGCTCGTGCTCGCGCGCGCGCTGCTCGGCGAATGGCTCAGCGGCTCCGGCGGCGGCTGGCAGGACAGCGGCGGCCTGTGGCCGGGCATGAAGCTCATCTGCGGCGCATTGGCGCAGGAGGGCGACCCGGAGTTTGGCATCAGCCGCGGGCGGCTCATGCCGACGCACCGCATCCTCGACGCCAACGACGCGCCGCCGAAGGTGCGCGAGGAGTTGCAGGACTGCCTGGTCCTCGTCCACGGCGGCATGGCACAGAACGTCGGCCCGATCCTGGAAATGGTCACAGAGAAATATCTGCTCCGCTCTGACGCGGAGTGGAAGGCGCGCCAGGAGGCAATCCACATCCTCGGCGACATCCTGGCCGCGCTCCGCGCCGGCAGCGTGCGCGACTTGGGCGCGCTGACCACGCGCAACTTCTTCAGCCCGATCCAGACGATCATCCCGTGGGCGAGCAACTGCTTCACCGAGACGCTGGTGGAGCGCGTGCGCGCGTCGTTTGGCGAGAAGTTCTGGGGATTCTGGATGCTCGGCGGCATGTCGGGTGGCGGCATGGGTTTCATCTTCGCGCCGGGCCAGAAACCGGCCGCGCAGACGCTGCTCCAGCAGATGATGTCGCAGACCAAGCGCGAATTGCAGAGCGCGCTTCCGTTCGCGATGGAGCCGGTGGTCTATGATTTCGCCATCAACGAGCGCGGCACGCACGCCGATCTGATCGCGGGCCGTGAGGCGATGCTGCCGCAGGCCTACTACGCGCTGCACGTGCCGAAGCTGTTGCGGGCCGATCCGCAGTCGTTGCCGGCCCTGCGCCGTGCCGAGCTGGACAAATTCGGCGCGGCCTGCCGAACGCACCCGGAACTGGGTGGCATGGTGCAGGCGCTCTTTGACCGGCTGCTGCCGCGGCTGAAAACAGAAGACGGCGGCGGCCAGAGTCTCGACGCGCTGTTGGAACAGAACGGTTTCGACCGTGCGTTGCACGAGCAGATCCGCGACGACCTGAAGAACGGCCGCATCGGTCTGGCGCAGAACCGCCTGCCGGTCAACGCCGAGATCACCGACGTGCATGACGGCGACGTGCTCGACGCGACAAACGGGCTGCGGGCCGAGGACATCGAGGCGGGACAGGACGCGCTCGCGCGCGGCGAACTGGCGGTCGTGTCGCTGGCGGCGGGCGTCGGCAGCCGCTGGACGCAAGGCGCGGGTGTCGTGAAGGCGCTGCATCCGTTCTGCAAACTCGGCGGCCGGCACCGCACCTTCGTCGAGGTTCATCTGGCGAAGAGCCGCCGCATCGGCCGGCTGGCGGGCGCGCCGTTGCCGCACGTCATCACGACCAGTTATCTGACCCACGGCGCGATGGAGGAGTTTTTGCGACGCCACCAGAACTACGGCTATCCCGGCCCGCTGTTGCTCTCGCCCGGCCGCGCGATCGGGCTGCGGATGATCCCGATGGAGCGCGACCTGCGGTTCATGTGGGAGGAGATGCCGCAGCAGTTGCTCGACGAACAGGCGCAGAAGGTGCGCGAGAGCCTGCGCGCGGCGCTCATCGGCTGGGCGCGGCAGGCGGGCGAAGGCAGCGATTACACCGACAACGTGCCGAGCCAGTGCCTGCACCCGGTGGGGCACTGGTTCGAGATTCCGAACCTGCTGCGCAACGGCGTGCTCGCGCGGTTGCTGGAGGAGCGGCCCGGCCTGAAGCACCTGATGCTCCACAACATTGACACGCTTGGCGCGGACGCCGACCCGGCGATGTTCGGCCTGCACCTGCGGACCGGTGCGTGCATGACGTTCGAGGTCATCACGCGCTGGATCGAGGACCGCGGCGGCGGCTTGGCGCGCGTCAACGGCCAGGTCCGGCTTGTCGAGGGCCTGGCCATGCCGCGCGAGGAGGACGAGTTCAAGCTCTCCTACTACAACTCGATGACGACGTGGATCAGCGTGGACAAGCTGCTGGCGGTGTTCCAGCTCACGCGCAGCGACCTCGCCAGCGAGGAGAAGGTCGCCGCCGCCATCCGCCGGCTCGGCGCGCGACTGCCGGTTTACATCACGCTCAAGGACGTGAAGAAACGCTGGGGCCACGGCCAGGAGGACATCTTCCCCGTCACGCAGTTCGAGAAGCTCTGGAGCGACATGACGGCGCTGCCGGAGGTGGCGTGCAGTTTCGCCGCCGTTCCTCGCTTGCGCGGCCAGCAGCTCAAAGATCAGGCCCAGCTCGACGGCTGGCTCCGCGACGGCTCCGCCGCGCATGTTGATAGCTTGTGCGAGTGGTAAGGTGTCTGCCGCTTGACATTGCCCTGCCGCTGCGAAACTCTGCCCGCGTGACGCGCACCGCCAACGAGGGTTGGTTTGGGAGGCTGGCCGCCCTCCTTCTGCTGGCCGCGTTGCTCCCCGCGTGGGCCTCCATCCCCCACCGCGACCCCGCCAGTTTCCCCCGCACCTTCACCTCCCTCGGCACGCCGCAGTCGGCCCTGACCACCTATGACGGGCGGGGCTATGCCGTGAAGCGGGTGTTCCTGAGCAACGGCAGCCAGCAGACCCAGGCGCTGACGTGGGACGGGGCGGGGCGGTTGACGGCCGTCAGCCAGCGCGACCAGACCTCGAACAACGGTTACGACTGGACGGCGCTCTATGACGGGCTGGGGCGGCGGTTGCGGACGGTCTATACGCCGGTGGACGGCGGGGTGGCCTGCCCGAAGCTCTCCGTGACGCAGGAGTCGTGGTATGACCCGGAGGTGGAGTTCCAGGAGATCGGCGTGGCGCTCAACGGCCAGAAGTTCTGGAAACTCTACGGGCCGGACCTCAACGGCGTCTATGGCGGCCTGCAAGGCATCGGCGGGCTGGAGGCGGTCATCAAGCAGAGCGATGGCACCGTCACGCCGGTGATCAACGACGCCTTTGGCAACGTGGTGGCCAGCGTGACCAACAGCACGGTCGTGGTCTGGAACGCGACGCGGGTGGGCGGCTACGGGCCGTTGCCGGGCAGCAGCGCGGCGTGGTTCTCGACCAATACGACG
>JACRKA010000366.1 GCA_016219905.1 Verrucomicrobiota bacterium | reverse complement strand
TGAGCGTAGTAACCGGCGAGGTCCTTGCGCGGGTTGCTGCCCGCCGGGACGTTGGGCCGCAGCGCCAGCTTGTCCGGCGCGTACATCTCGCGGAACTTCGCCGGGGCGGTTTCGTAGGGGTTGTGCGGCGGACCCCACGAGAGCACCAACAGGAACGGCGCGCCTTTGGCGTGCTCGCGGATGTAACGCTGTGCCTCGCGGGTCTGCGCGATGGCGTCGTAGCCTTCCCACTGTTGCCGGACATTCTCGTCGCCGAAGTAGGGCGAGCGGTTGTAGTCGTGCGTGCACTCCAGCACGCGCCAGAACTCGAACCCCTGCCGGCGCTCCGGCGGGATAAAGGCTGATCGCCCGTGGCCGTCGAGGTGCCACTTGCCGATGTAGCCCGTCCGGTAGCCCGCGCCCTTGAACGCCTGCGCGAGGGAGACGGCGTTGGTGCTGAGGCAAACGTCGTTGAGGAACACGCCGTGCCGCAGCGGATACTGGCCGGTGATGAGGCTGGCGCGATACGGCGAGCAGACCGGGCAGGTCGAGACCGCCGTCGAGAACCGGACGCTCATCGCGGCCAGCTTGTCCAGCGTCGGCGTCTTGACGTTCGTGTCGCCCGCAAACCCGAACGCCTGCGCGCGCCACTGGTCGGCGAAGACATAGACGACGTTCGGTTTGCGCTCGGCCTTTGCTGCGAACACAGTGGCGGCGATCAACAGACAACCCAGCGCGATGCCGAAGACGCGCAGTGTTCTGACGGTCGGGGTGTTGTTCATGGCTTACTTGCCGCTGTCGGCGATCGCATTGAACATCGCCAGCACGTTCTCTGTCGGCGTCGGTCCCTGCACGTTGTGGATCGCGTCGAACACGAACCCGCCGTCCTTGTTGAAGATGTCAATCCGCTGGCGCACTTCGCGATAAATCTCCTCCGGCTTGCCGAACGGCAGCGTGTGCTGCGTGTCCACGCCGCCGCCCCAGAAGACGACGTCCTTGCCGAACTCGCGTTTCAGCCGTCCCGCTTCCATCTCGGCGGCGGAGCACTGCACCGGGTTGAGGATGTCGAAGCCCGCCTTGATGAAGTCCGGGATGAGGGCATAGACCGAGCCGCAGGAATGGATGAACGTCTTCCACCGGCTCTTGCGGTGGATCAGTTCGTTGACGCGCTTGTGGAACGGCATGAAGAGGTCGCAGTAGTCGTTGCACGAGATGAACGGCCCGCGCTGCGTGCCGAAGTCCGTGCCGGTGATCATCGCCGCCTGCACCGTGTCGCCGAACAGCCCGATCAGCGTCTCGATGTTCGCGAGCGCGATCTCGCACTGCTTCTCGAACACCGCCCGCACGTAATCGCGCCGGATTGCCGTCGAGATATACCATTCCTCGATGTCGCGGATGCCCTTCGGCCGCTTCAGGAACGGCGCCGGCACCAGCGCGATGTCGCCGAACGCCGCGCCCGGCACCACCAGCATCCCGCCGAACTGCCGCCGATCCTCGAACCACTGCTTCTTCTGGCGGAAGTAAGCGAGGTCTTCCGCGCCGAGCGGGCCGAACTCCTCAAGGTTGTCCGCTGGGTTGAGCTTCGCGTCGTCCACCGGCTCCTGCCGGATGATTGAATCAAAGAAATAACCGCCCTTGGGCATGTGGCCGCTCGGCGGCACGCTCATGTCGCCCTCCGGGTAGATGTGCCAACCGCCGTCCGGCGCGGGCGTGATGTTGAAATTCCCCGGCACCAGGCACGGCGTGCCATCGAAACCCGTGAACGGTTTCCAATCCTTCGCCTCGGTGGCGAAGAGCGACTTGCGCGGCGTCGCGCCGACCACGTCAATGCCGAGCGCGGCGCGCAGCGCGTCGTCCACCTCGCCGAGCATCTGGTAAGGCTCGATGACCTTCACGCGCC
The DNA here is from genome assembly GCA_016219905.1 of Verrucomicrobiota bacterium. GTDB lineage: Bacteria > Verrucomicrobiota > Verrucomicrobiia > CAIQCK01 > CAIQCK01 > JACRKA01. The sequence goes on along the minus strand of JACRKA010000366.1, from coordinate 7,353 downwards.
AGTTCTTGTCGCCGAGCAGATGCTGGCGGAGCTGGTGCACCACCGACACATGGATGCCGGTCACCGGCGTCGCGCCGAAATCCACCGCCACGCGGTCGGGTTGTTGGTGGTTGAGCGTCGTCTGGAGCCGTTCGCGTGATGTCATGGCCATGATGATCCGCCTTTCTACAGTCTTGGTCTTGGGCGAAACGCCGCGGATTCTGCCGCGAACGCGCGGAAAAGGGAAGACCCGTTCACAACGGTTGGGAAGGGTTCATGCCCTACTTTCAAGTTGCTTTTGCCGGGGATTCGGCTAGAAAGCGCGGCCCAAGCTGCGGTCGTGTGGCTGCGGCCGGACAACAACCTTCAGCAAAGGAAAAAAGCATCATGCTCGGATGTGATTTGGGAACATTGTTCAAAGTGACCGTCGCCGGTGGCTCGTATCAGGAGGGCCTGACGGCCCACTTGCAGGGCGTGCCGCCCGGCTTGCTCATCACGGAAGAGGAAATCTACCGCGAGCTGCTCCTGCGCAAGCCGGGCCAAGGCGAGCTGACCTCGCCGCGGCGCGAGCCGGACGTGCCGATCATCTACAGCGGCCAGAACTGCGCCGACACGATGCCCGGTTTCCACAACGCGAACTACACCAACGGCACGCCGCTGGTGATCCTCATCCCGAACCTCGATCGCCACTTCGAGCACATCGAGGCCTACCGCGTCACCAACCGCACGCCGCGGCCCGGCCATGCCTCCTACGCCTCCTATATTAAATATGGACAGTGGGACGACTCCATCGGCGCCGGCTTCTTCAGCGGGCGCTACACTTCCACCATCGTCGCGGCCGGCGCGGTCGCCAAGCGCATCCTCAAGGACGTCGGCATCGAGGTCATCTCGTATGTGAAGGAAGCCGCCGGCGTGCGGATGCCCGACCTGCCGTTGGAGCAGATCAAGCCGAAGGTCGCCGCCTACAAGGAATTCCGCCGCCTTCACGACCCGGTCTATCAAGCGCTGTTCGCGTCGGGCCGACTCAAGCCGGAGATGAGGATGCTGGAGAAGATGGCTGTGCTCGCGGAGTTCGAGAAGGAAGTGCCCGATCTCCCGAAGAAGATGAAGATCGGCGCGGTGGACGAGGAAGCCATCCGCAAGCAATACGGCATCCATCCGAAGCTCAACTGCCCGCACCTCGAGACCGCCGACGCGATGTATGAGCGCATCATCGAGATCACCAAGCAGGGCGACTCCAGCGGCGGCCTCGTCGAGGTCGTGGCCACCGGCATCCCCGCGGGCATGGGCGAGCCGGTGTTCAAGAAACTCGATGGCGAACTGGGCCGCATGCTCAGCATCGGCGCGGTGAAGGCCGTCGAGAGCGGCGCGGGCTACGCGGTCAAGGACATGACCGGCAGCCAGAGCAACGACCAGATGTGGGCCAAGGACGGCAAGGTTGTTTTCGGCTCCAACAACGCCGGCGGCATCACCGGCGGCCTGACGACCGGCCAGAACATCGTCATCCGTCTCGCCGTCAAGCCGACGCCCACCATCGCCAAGCCGCAGCACACGATTGACAAGGTCTCGGTGACCGATGCCGAGATGGCCGCCGTCACGCGGCGCGACCCGACGATTGTGCCGCGCGTGTGGCCGGTGGCCGAGGCGTTCACGGCGATGATCCTGCTCGACCACTACATGCAGCACATGGCGTTTCAGTCGCTGATCAAGAACAAGTAGCAGGGCGCAAAACGTGAAACGTGAAACGTGATTGCCTCTTACGTTTCACGTTTTACGTTTCAGACGTATGAACATCACGCTCATCGGCATGAAGCATTGCGGCAAGACGACGCTCGGCGCGGCGCTGGCGGCCAGGTGGCGATGCCCTTTCTACGACGTGGACCGCATGATCGAGTCGCACGACGCGTGCGACACGGGCGAGCGGCTGGGCTTCCGCGAGATTTTCGCACGGCGAGGCGAGGATTACTTTACCAAGCTGGAGACGGACGTTGTCTGCGAACTCTACCTGCGCGTGAGCGAAGCCAAGGGCAGCAACGTCATCGCGGTCGGCGGCCGGACGGTCTTGAACAAGAAGGTGAACGACCTGCTGAGCGCACTCGGCCTGATCGTGTATCTGGAGGTTTCGCCGGAGGAGCTGTTCGCGCGGGTGACGCGCGCCGGGCTGCCGCCGTTCCTGGACGAGAAAGATCCCGCGAAACATTTCCTCGACCTTTGCCGTGAGCGCGCGCCGCATTACCAGCGGCTCGCCAGCCTGACCGTCAACCTGGACGGGCTTGACGCCGATGCAGCCTTCGCGAAGTTCTGCCGCGCCATTGATCATTATGTTCCGTCTTGAAACCCTGCGAGTCTCGAAGCATTGGCCGCGTGCGGCGATGCTGGGGGTGTTGCTTTTTGCCGGAGCGGACGGTCTCCAGCGGAAGTTCATCCCGCCGCGCAACGCCGGCGGGTTCCACCTGAAGACCCCGAACAAATACTCGGTCTTCGGGGACGCGCGGCCTGCGTGGCAGGGCGGGGGCGATTTCCACCTGATGATCAACTCGCGCGGCATCCGCGGCCCGGAGTGGCCGGCGCGGGCCGGCGCCTACCGGGTCCTTTGCGTGGGTGACAGCGTCACCGAGTGCCTCTATCTCGATGACCGCAAGGCCTGGCCCGCGCTGGTCATGGACCGGCTCAACCAGGAGAAGGGCATGCCGCGGGTCTGGGTGGGCAATGTCGGGGAGAGCGGCTACACGAGTTATCATCACCTTCTGTTCCTCAAGGAGTCGGCACTGATCCGGGAGATTGACTGCGTGGTGCTGCTGGTCGGGACGGTGGACCTGGTCTGCGCGGTCCACGGCTCGGCTGATGTCGTCAAGCTGCCTCGCGCCCGCAAATCGAAGTCCTGGTTTGAAACCTTCTTCAAACAGGCGCGGAAGAGATTGTCGCCCGAGCGCCGGCAAACGGCGGCAGCAGACGCCGATGGTGAAGGATCGGCCGCCCACAAGTCCGCGAGGACGGAAGCCGGGAAGAGCGACGCATTGCCCGACCTCACGGCCCCGCTGGAGCGCCACCGGCAGTGGTTGCGGGAGATCGCCGATGTTTGCCGCGCGCACGGGGTGCGGCTGGTGTTGGCGTCCACCGCCACCCCCTGCCGCAACAACCTCCGGCCGGAAGACACGGGCATCCTCTGGGGTGGAAAGATGGCCGACGGCCGATACCTGAGCGAGGCGGCCGTTGTCCGGGCGTTTGACGCATATAACGCGGCGACGGCCGACGCGGCCCGGGAAAAGAAGGTCGAGTTTGCGGATCTGTCCCGGCTCAGCGGCCGGACGAGCCTCTTTTGTGACATCTGGCATTTCAACGAGGAGGGTTGCCGCCAGGTTTCGCGCCTGGTGGCGGAGTATTTCCTGGGCCAACGCCAGGGCCATGGCTGGCAACCCGCCGCCGCCCGCCCGCTTCAGAATTGGAAGTAGATGAACGGCACGGGCCGATCGGTGTGCAGCTCCGCAATCAACACGGCCATCACCGCGTAGGCAATCCCGCGCGGCAGCCAGTGCCAGTGCAGCATGACCGTGTGGTCGCGGCTCCGAAACTGCGGCACATCCAGGGCGAGCACGGCGCACGCGTAGAACAGCAGCCGGCCTGCGTCCCAGACCGAGACACCGCCGTGCCAGTGCAGGATGCCCGACAGATACGTGAACGCCGCCGAAAAGTCCGGCGCCCGGAAGAACACCCACAGCAGCGTCACCAGGTGAAAGGTGAGGAAGATCTGCAGCAGCGTCACCAGCGGCCTGCGGCGCGGGGCGTCGGTCGCCGGCCGCCGATCGAGGAAAAACCTGTGGACGGCCAGGCACAGGCCGTGCACCCCGCCCCAGACCACGAACGTCCAGTTGGCCCCGTGCCACAGGCCGCCCAGCAGCATCGTCAACAGCAGATTGCGGCAGGTGTGCCAGCGGCCCTGCCGGTTGCCGCCCAGCGGGATGTAAACGTAGTCCCGCAGCCAGCCCGACAGCGAGACGTGCCAGCGCCGCCAGAACTCCGTGATCGTCCGCGAAAAATACGGCTGGTTGAAGTTCTCAGGCAGCTCGATGCCCAGCAGACGGCTCGTGCCGCGCGCGATGTCGGTGTAGCCGGAGAAGTCGCAATAGATCTGCAACGAGAAGAAATACAGTCCCCGCAACAGCCCGAACGAGGTGTGGCTGGCCGGGCTGTAAAAGCAATGCTCCACCTCGGCCGCCACCGAGTCGGCCAGCGCGATCTTCTTGAACAGGCCGATGAAGATCAGCAGGGCGCCGGTCCGCAAGTGCGCGGTGGTGACCACGCGCCGGCGGGTGATTTGCGGCAGCAACACCTCGGCGCGCATGATCGGCCCCGCCACCAGGTGCGGGAAATACGACACGAACACCGCGTAGCTCAGGAAATCGCGCGTCGGTTCCATCTCGCGCCGATACACGTCAATGACGTAGTTCATCGTCTGGAACGTGTAGAACGAGATGCCGGCCGGCAGGATGATATGGAGCGTCGGCGCGTCCAGCGGCAGCCCCAATGCCTGGGACGCCGCCGCCGCGGACTCGACGAAGAAGTTGAAGTATTTGAAGAACCCCAGCATCCCGAAGTTGACCACGAAGCTGGCCATCAACCAGCGCTTGCGCCGGCGCGGCTCCGCGGCCTTGTGGATCACCAGGGCCAGGAAGAAATCCACCACCGTCGAGAGGAGCAGCAGCCCCAGAAAACGCCAGTCCCACCAGCCATAAAAAAAATAGCCGGCCACCAGCAGCAGCCGGTTCTGCCAGCGCTGCTCCAGGCAGTAGTAGAGCGCCAGCACAATCGGCAGAAAGACAAAGTATTCGATGCTGTTGAAAAGCATGCTGTATTTCGGACCCCCTCTTTGCGCGGAGGGCGGGGCCTTATCAAGGGATTTGACCGCAAAAGCAAGCGGAAGGTGCTTGCCGCTGGTTTGGAGCAACCACCCGGCATCGCTCCCGCCTCCCGCCCCGTGGCTCGCCATCCACCCATCCCATCCCTCTCTATGCTGACTTTGGGCTTTGCTTTCGGAAACTAATTGCCTAGAAATGTGTTGAACACTGGCAAGAGAAGTTCGCCAGATCAACCGAGCCATCGAACCGAGCCATCGAATGGACAGTATGAGTTGCGAAGCCGCGGGCGGAATGTCCGCGCACACATCGAAGAGGACTATCCCGGTTTCTTTACGTTGCCGCTCCACCCGCCGTCCAAGTTGCGCCACAGGGCCTCTCGTAAAACACTTCCATAGCCGGGGTGTCGAGTATTCCGTCATCAGCCTCAACGGCATCACGCGCGTTGCGTTGATGGCCGTGCCGACCGGCCGCGGCTCCGCCCGCGCGCAGGCCGAGGAGGCGTTCCTCGCCATGCGCGCCATCCTGACCGGGCTGCCCGGGCCGCAGGTCGTGACTTTCCAGACCGTTTTCCTCAAGAGCCAGAAGGACCAGGCCGCCTGCGAGCGCGTCGTGGCCGGGCACTACGGCAACGCGCGGCCGGTGACCACCTACATCCACCAGCCGCCCTGCGGGGGCGCGGCCATGTCCGTCGAGGCCTGGGCCATCGGTGGCGAACCCGTGCGGATCGAGCGGCCGCAGACCGATTTGACGACCATCAGCTACGACGGCATCACGTGGACCTATTGCGGCGGCATCGCGCCGCGCATCACCGGCCGCGGTGTTTACAAGACGTCGCTGGACGGTTTCCAGCAGATCAAGGCCCGGATGAAAAAGGCCGGCGTCAGTTTCGACCACATCATGCGGACGTGGCTCTATCTGGGCTCGATTACCGGCCCCGAAGGCGACGTCGAGCGCTACATGGAACTCAACCGCGCCCGCGCCGACTTCTACCGCAACGTCCGCTTCGGCCGCGGCCACCTGATGCCCAGCGTGCACCACGGCGTGTATCCTGCAAGCACCGGCATCGGCACGGAGGGACGCAACCTCGTGATGAGCGCGATGGCGCTCGACACGAAACGCAAGGACGTGTTCCTGCTGCCGCTGGAGAACCCGCAGCAGACTCCCGTCTATCAGTATGAGCGCGTCTATTCGCCGAAAAGCCCGAAGTTCGTCCGCGCGATGGCCGCGGTCATCGGCAACTACGTCACGCTCTGGGTCTCCGGCACCGCCAGCATCGTCAACTCCAAGACCCAGCACATCGGCGACCCGCGCAAGCAGACCGAGCAGACCATCGAGAACATCGAGGTCCTGATCGCGCCCGACAACCTCGCCCGTCACGGCGTCCGCGGCGCCGGCGCGAAACTCTCCGACCTCGCCCGCGTCCGCGTCTATGTCAAGCGCCCGCAGGACTACCCGATCTGCCGCGAGGTCTGCGAGCGTCGCTTCGGCAAAGTGCCCGTCATCTACACCGTCGCCGATGTCTGCCGTTCCGACCTGCTGGTGGAGATGGAAGGCCTCGCGTTCGCCCAACGAACGCCGGTGAAGTGAACCTCTCCCCGTCGCCCTCGCGGCTGTGGGAAAACTTCTTCGCAGCATCGAGCAACGCTGATGCCCCGACTTTGGGTTTGCTTTTGCCGGGCGTTCAGCTAGAAAGCATGACTTTCTTATCGGAGCACATCATCACGTGAAGACCAAGAGTTCCCAGGCCACAACGACAGACACTGCGACGCTCATCCGCCGGTCGGGAGGCCGGCTCGTCAAACGCTTCAGCCTCCCCGGCGTCCAGTATGCCAAGATCGAGATGGGAAGAGTCACGCGCCTCGCCCTGATGATCACGCCGGTCGGCCGCGGCCCGGTCCACATCCAGCTCGGCGAGGCGCTGCGCAGCCTCCGCAGGGCTTTCGACCAACAGAGCGAGAAAATGACCGTGACCGTCCAGACGGTTTTCCTCAAGGACGCCCGCGACCAGACCCTGTGCGAGCAGATTCTCGAAGCGCGCTTCGTGGACCAGCCTCCGGTCACGACGTTTGTCCACCAACCGCCCTGCAACGGCGCGGCGGTGGCGATCGAGGTGTGGGCCGCCGGCGGGAAGGCGGTCTATGTCGAACGGCCGGTGCCCAACGTGCTCCAGGTCAGCATGGGCAATGTCACGTGGACCCACTGCGGCGGCATCACGCCGCGCAACACGACCGGCAGCGTTTACGAACAATCGCTCGACGCGTTCAGCCAGATGAAGCAGAAGCTCAAGGAGTCCGGCGTCGAAATGGACCACCTCATCCGCACGTGGCTTTATCTCGGCAACATCACCGGCCCCGAAGGCGACCTCGAACGCTACATGGAACTCAACCGCGCCCGGACGGATTTTTACCAGGGCGTGCGTTTCGGGCGCGGGCATGTGATGGCCGGCGTGCGCCAGGCCGTTTATCCGGCCAGCACGGGCATCGGCATGTGTGGCACGGGCATCACGATGAGCGCCACG
>JACRKA010000001.1 GCA_016219905.1 Verrucomicrobiota bacterium | reverse complement strand
TTGCGTCGTCCTGGAATCAGGCGGCACACGCATCGCGTTCGTGCTGCTCGACCTCATCGCCCTCGACAACGCCGACACAGCGCGCGTGCGCGAAGTCGTGGCTAAAGCCGCCGCGTTGCCGGTGGAGAACGTCTGCGTCTCTTGCACCCACACGCACACCGGGCCGTGCACGCTGACGTTCTTCCAGTCCGAACGCGAAGAGGCCTTCATTGCGATGATGACCGATCATTGCGGCCAGGCGGCAAGGCACGCCGCGCAGAGCATGAAGCCGGCGCGCGCCGCATGGGGCAACGGCCACGAGCCGCGCGCGGCGTTCAACCGCCGTTACCACTTGCGCGACGGCACGCTGAAGACCAACCCCGGCTACGCCAATCCGCAGGTCATCCGTCCCGCCGGCCCGACCGATCCGCAGATCCCGATGCTGCTGCTGGAGACCACGGCGGGCGAGCCGATGGCCGTCATCGCCAACTTCTCGCTCCATTACATCGGCGACCACGACGGGCGCGCCATCTCGGCGGATTATTTCGGCTGCTTCGCGCGCATCATGCAGGAACGGAAAGGCAAGCAGTTCGTCGCGCTCCTCACCCACGGCGCGTCGGGTGACATCAACAACGTGGACGTGTTCAACAAGCCCGGCGTGCGTCAGCCGATGGAGCAGAGCAACCGCGTCGCGGGTTGGGTCGCCGACCAGGTGGACACCGTGTGGTCGAAGGCGAAGTTTCAGGCCGACGTGCCCGTCGGCGTGACGCAGAGCATCTACAACGAGCGCATCCGCAAACCCAAGGGCGCGGAGATCGAGGAAGCGCGCCAGCAGTCGGAGAACGAGAAGCTGCCGCTGATTGACCGCCTCTACTGCAAGGAACAGTTGGCGTTGCTGAACTGGCCCGACGAAATCCCGATGGTCATCCAGGCGATGCGCGTCGGCGACTGGGCCGCGGCGACGATGACCGGTGAAATCTTCTGCCGCTTCGGCTTCGACCTCAAGAACGCCTCGCCATTCCCCGTGACCGCGCTCATCGAACTGGCCAACGGCTACGGCGGCTACATCCCGACCCGCGTGGACTACGACCTTGGCGGCTACGAAACGCGACTTGCCCGCAGCGCGTTCGCCGCGCCGTTCACCGGCGAAGAAATGGTTGCCGTCGCAGCGATGGGGTTGCGGAAGGTGTTCAAAGGCTGACGATAGCGGATCGTAGGAGCCGACGTAAGGAGGCTTTCCTTCTTTGAAACACGGGCGCGAAGAAAGTTGTTCGAGTTCCCACGACACGGCCTCCTCACGTCGGCCCCTACTTTCTTCCTGCCCTTCGTCCGCCGCCGCGGGTTTGCGGTGCGGCTCATAGACGCAGAACGGTTCGCTTTCCAGATAATCGCCGGTGAGGGCGTAGGCGCGGGCGCCGGGTCCGGGGCGGCTACTGGTTCTTCCACGAGACGTCGTAGGTGCCTGCGAAGCCGGAGAGGTTGATAAGGATCTCGTGGTTGCCGGATTTCTGGATGGGCACCTGCACTTCGTTGGTGGCGCTGGCACCCAGCCTCGCGGACCAGAGACGGTCGGCGATGAGGGTAAGCTTGGTGTTATAAACGGCGATGCTCAGGTTGCCGGCCTGGTGGGTGACGGCGTATTTGACGATGATGTTCTGGCCCGCCTTGGCGTAGAGGGTTTTCGATTGCTGTTTGCTCTGGCCGGGCGGGGAGACGCGGCCCTTCAGATAGCCGCTGCCGCCGACGCCGGGGACGTTCCATTGGCCTTCGCTGGATTGGGAGCAGCCCGTGAGGATGGCGATGAGCAAGGCGAGGATGAAGCCGTAGCGGATGCCCTGTTTATCCAGGACACTGTCCTTCACCCTGCGGACGAATTGCGGGAGGCGCAGGATGCGCGCTGCGGTCGAGGAAGCTGAGTGAGCAAGGGCTGGGAATGCCGGAGCGGCCTTTTTGCGTTTGTTCGCGCTCATGCCGTCGGAGATGTTGCTGGAGCGCGCGCGGCAAAGCAAGCGCGAGGTCGGAAGCGCGCGCCTGGTCGAGGTGGCTGAAGCCGCGGGGTCGCGTCAACTGGCCGCCGCGGGCTTGCGGTGCGGTTCATAGACGCAGAACGGCTCGCTTTCCAGATAATCGCCGGTGATGGCGTAGGCGCGGGCGCGGCTGCCGCCGCAGACGTAGCGGAACTCACAGACGCCGCACTTGCCCTTGAACTGGTTCGGGTCGCGCAGCGATTTGAAGACCGGCGAGTTGCGATAGACCTCCACGAGGCTTTCGGTGCGCACGTTGCCGCAGTTGATCGGGAGGAAGCCGCTGGGGTTGATGTCGCCGACGTGGGAGATGAAGACGAAGCCGTTGCCGTCGTTGACGCCCTTGGGCGCGCGGCTGATGCCGTCGGCGGGCGTGGTGAAGGCGATGTCGCGCTTCGGCGAGAACCGCAGCGCGCCGGACTGATCGGCGGGCATGTCGTGGGCCTCGCGTTTCTCGTGCGCGCGGCGCTGGAGGACGACGCGGCGGAAATGCTGCGCGGCGGTGGTGCGCACGTCGAACGGCGCATTCTTGCTGAAATCGTATAGCCAGTTGAAGACCTCCTCGAAGTCCTCGGCCGAGACGATGTCGCCGGCCTTGCCACGGCCCGTCGGCACGAGCAGGAACAGCGACCAGATGACCACGCCGGGCAGCGAGAGCATCAACGCGCCGAGTTCATCGAGCCGGTGGCGGTTGTAGCGGCTGATGGTGGTGTGGAGTTGCAGCGCCATCTGTGCCTCGGCGGACCATTTCACCATCCGCATCGTCTGGTCGAACGACCCCTCGACCTGCCGGAAGGCGTCGTGGCTGGCCGCGTCGGGGCCGTCAATGCTGATGGCCATCCGCGACAGGCCGCAGTCCTTCATCTTGAAGATGCTCTCGCGCGTCACCAGCGGCGTCGCGCTGGGACTCATCGCGACCGAGAGGCGTTTCCCGGTGCCGTAGCGGATGAACTCGTAGATGTCCGGGCGCTTCATCGGGTCGCCGCCGGTGAGCACGAACAGCGGCGGCCTCATGCCGGGGCCGTCGGCAAAGGCCACGACCCCGTCAATAAGCCGATAGCCTTCCTCGGTTGTCAACTCGGCCGGGTTGCGCGCCCCGACGGCGGCGGCACGGCAGTGTTTGCAGGCGAGGTCGCAGGCCCGCGTGACTTCCCAGATGGCGACGAAGGGCGACTTGTTGAAGTCCACCTCGCCCATCACCGGTCGTTGTGCTTTCTCAGTCATGTCGGCTTTTCTTTTAACCCGCGCCGCGGAATCAGTCGTTGACGCAGGCCAACTCTTCGTCATGCCTGCCAACGATGGCCGTGCCGGAGGCCCGGCCCACTCTGTCCGCGGCGGGTGGAATTAGATACACTGTCGTGCCGTTTTCTTCCAGCGTGGGGTTGCGGTTTTTTTGCGGCCCCACCGGGCCAGGCCGCCACGGCCGATGCGAAAGCTTGATTCAGCCGCGGCGGGCGCACTAGGCTGCTGCCGCGCACTGGCAAGGAAACAAGCCGTGTTTTTCAAGAAAACCAAACCCATCGTGGAGCGCTGCGAGACCGACATGACGACGCGGTTGCGGCTGAAGTATGCGCCGTTTTACCACGTGGCGGAATCGGCCGACGGCGTGAACGTGACGGTGGACGGCCGGCCGATGGTGATCATGTCGAGCAACGAGTATCTCGGCCTGAGCCGGCATCCGAGGGTGGTCGAGGCGGCGAAGCGGGCGGTGGACCAGTGGGGCGCCAGCGCGTGCGGCTCGCGCCTGGCCAACGGCAGCCGGCCCTATCACGTGGATATGGAGGAGGCGCTCGCGGCGTTCCTCGGCAAGGAGGCCTGCCATGTCACGGCGGCGGGCTACCTCGCGTGCACGTGCAGCCTCAGTTCGCTCGCGCAGCGGGGGGACGCGCTGATCGTGGACCCGAGCATCCATTCGTCGCTGTGGGACGGCGCGCTGTTGAGCGGCGCGAAGATCGAGCGGTTCGCCCACAACGACATGGAGTCGCTGGCGAAACTGCTGGAGCAGCTCGACCCGAAACAGGCGAAGGTGATCGTGGTGGACGGCGTGTATTCGATGGAAGGCCACCTCGCGCCGCTGCCACGGCTGGTGGAACTGGCCGAGGAGCATCAGGCCGTCGTGGTGGTGGACGAGGCGCACAGCATCGGCATCCTTGGCAAGGACGGACGCGGCGTGTGCGACCATTTCGGCGTGACGGGGCGCGTGGAATTGATCTGCGGTAGTTTTTCGAAGGCGTTCGCGAGCACGGGCGGGTTCGTGGCGGGCAGCCGTGCGATGGTCGAGTATCTGCGGACCAACTCGCGACAAATCATCTTCAGCGCGGCGATCAGCCCGGCCGCGACGGCCAGCGCGCGGGCGGCATTGGAGATCATGCAGAGCGAGCCGGAGCACCGCGAGCGGCTGTGGGCGAACTACCGGCGCCTGAAGGCGATCCTGGAGAACCTGGGACTCGATTTCTGGGACAGCCAGACGCCGGCGCTGCCGATCGTGGTCGGCGACAGGATGAAATGCTACGCCCTCTGGCAGTCGCTTTGGGAACGGGGATTTTTCACGGTGATCTCCGTCCCGCCGGGCGTGCCGGCCGGCAAGGACCTGGTCCGCTGCGCCGTGACCGCGCTGCACACCCCGGAGCAACTCGACCGTTTCGGCGAGGCGTTGAAGGCGGGGATGAAGCAGGCAGGCGTGCCGCCGCGGAGGTGACAGGCCGAAGGCTGAGGCGCCAGCATCACGCCGCGTTTTGTGGCCGGCGCGGATTTCGGCCTGAGATTTTTCTTCGACGGGCGAGCGAAACACACTAGAGTCGGGCCGGGGTGTCACGAACACTATGAAGAAGGTCACGTTGTTTTTTCCGACGCCGTTCCCGTATAACCGGCCGTATCACGGCACGCCGCTGGCCCTGCTGGCCATCTCCCGCATCCTGGCCCACGAGGGCTACGATGTCCGGATCATCGCCCGGCACCTGTTCGCCGACGTGGAGAAGGAGGTGCTGACCCACGCGAAGGACAGCATCTGCGTGGGCATCTCGGCCATGACGGGCTTCCAGATCAACGACGGCCTCGCGATCTCGCGGCTGGTGCGCCAGCACTGCCCGGACGTGCCGATCGTCTGGGGCGGATGGCATCCTTCGATCCGGGCCGAGGAGACGACGCGCGACCCCAACGTGGACATCGTCGTCCGCGGCTACGGCGACCATGCGTTCCCCGCCGTCGTGAAGGCGCTGGAGAGCGGCGGCGATCTCGGCGCCATCCCGAATCTCGTCTATCGCAAGGGCGACCAGATCGTGCAGACGCCCGATGCTTTCCTGGGCAACCTCGAAGACCTGCCGCCCATCCCGTATCATCTCGTGGACCTGGAGAAGTGCATGTGGGAAACCGAGATGGGCCGCCGCACCATCGCCCACATCTCCAGCTACGGCTGCCCGCACCGGTGCGGGTTTTGCGTCGAGCCGATCGTGAACCGCCGGCGCTGGAAGGCGTTCCCGGCGGAGCGCGTCGTGGACGAATGGGAGTATCTGGCGCGGAAGCACAACTGCGATTCCGTGGCGGTGATTGACAGCAACTTCTTCGTGGACAAGCGCCGCGCCTACGACATCGCGACCGGGCTGCTGAAGCGCAACCTCAAGATCAAGTGGGGCAGCGCCAACGGCCGCGTGCCGCAACTGGTCAAGTTCGAGCCGGAGATCTGGGAAGCGTTGGAGAAGAGCGGCTGCACCACCATCCTCACCGGCTCGGAGTCCGGCTCGCAAGAAGCCCTCGACATGATCAACAAGGACATGGACGTGGACGAGATCGGCAAGTTCACCGAGCTGGCCGCCAAGTATCACATCAAAGTTTTCTTCTCCTTCCTCGTCGGCCTGCCGTGGTCCGCCAACGCCGACGAGAACCGCCGCTACGTCGCCAAGGAATACAGCTCCACCCTCGGCCTGATCGGCAAGCTGCTCAAGATCACCAACCGCAACCGGTTCATGTATTACATGTTCCTGCCCTACCCCGGCGCGCCCCTCTACGACCGCGCCGTGGAACTGGGTCTGCGCGCGCCCGACTCGCTCGAAGGCTGGAGCAACCACCTGTTGTCCCCCAATGACGGCTTCAACATCGTCACCAAACAGAAGTGGATCACCCCCACCCAGGCGCGCATGACGGCGATGCTGACCCAATACATCTTCGGCCTGCTGGACCCGGACACCTACGACACCCTCAAGAAAACCGTGTCGCCGGGCATCAAGCGCCTGCTCTTCACCATCGCCTACAAGATCGGCGAGGCGATGGCGAAGCTGCGTTGGAGGTTCCAATTCTTCGCCTTCCCGATTGACTACTGGGTCTTCACCCAGATTTACAAATACGGGAAGATCGTTTAGCCGTCCCGCCCCCGCGGAACGCGCGGGTTACTGCCCCGGTGGGGCGAGGCTCCGCCGAGCCTTTGCTTGTCGCGGACACGGCGAGGACTGAATCAGAAAACCGAGAATGGCTCGGCAGAGCCTCGCCCCACCTTCTTTGGTTGCGGCCCTGCCGCGCTGCGTTCCTTCGTGGCCATCAAAAAAATATCCGTGTCAATCCGTGTGCATCTGTGGCCAAAAAATAATCTCGCCGCGCCCCGCGCGTCATCTTATCCTCCGCGTCCGCAGACTGAACCCCATCACCGCGCGATGAAGATTCGAGCAAGGAGAGCCGCCGCTGTTCTGTCCGCCACCGCGTGGGCGGTGCTAGACCTCGCCCTCGCGCCCGAATCACGCGCCGAGAGCGGCATCACCAATATCATCAATGGCTTCACTACCAATTTCCCCAGCGGCTACACGGTTGGCACGGACGGTGCTTACAACTCGTTGTTTGTCACGAACGCAGGCGTGATGATTGTCACAGGCGACGGTATTATCGGTAACTCGTCCGTATCGAGCAACAACAACGTGTGGATAACAGGGGTCGGATCGCGCTGGACCAATAGCGGAGACCTCTACGTAGGCTCTACGGGGTCGTTTAACCGCTTGACCGTCACCAATGCCGGGCGGGTGTTCGGCAGCTACGGCTACGTCGGCTATGACATTGGTGCGCGCACCAACGCGGTGTTGGTCAGCGGCTCTGGCTCGCTGTGGAACAGCAGCACGAATCTTTATGTAGGTTTCTCGGGTTCCGGCAACAGCCTGATCATTTCCAACAGTGGCCGGGTTTTCAACAGTCGGGGCTATATTGGTTATAACAGCAGCGCCAGCAATAACACGGTCGTGGTGACAGATCCCGGTTCCGTTTGGTCGAACAATCTTCCACTTACCATCGGCAACGGTGGCCCAAACAGTCAACTCATCGTCACCAACGGCGGACAAGTGATTGTGGGCCAATTGACGATCGGCAATAACAGCAGCAGCGCGAACAACAAGGTTTTGATCACCGGAACGAACTCTTCCTTGCTTTCGGGAGCTGGTCTCCAGATGGGCATGAGTGGCGCCAACAACTCGCTGACCATTGCGAATGGCGCGCGGGCGTCCAACGTATTTACCACAATTGGAAATGGCAGCGCCAACAATGCCGTCGTCGTCACAGGGACGAACTCAACCTGGATTGTAGCCGGACAACTCAGTGTGGGTTTTGGGGGCGGATTTGCGAACTGCAGTGTCACGGTAAGCAATGGCGGCTCGCTGGTGTTGACTTCGTTGACTGGTCTCTACATTGGAAATGGCGCTGCAAACAACCGGGTGCTTGTCACAGGAGACGGTTCTCTTTTGACTAACACGACCGTGCTGTTCGTTGGGTTTTCGGGCTCCGGCAACTCGCTGACTATCACGAACGGTGGCCACGTGATCTCGCCTGCTGGGGCAGTCATCGGAGCGGCGAGTAACATCAACAACAATTCGGCAATCGTGACTGGCAAAGGGTCGCTCTGGTCCAATGCGAACGTGCTAATAGTGGGTAGCAACGGTTCAGCTAGCAGCTTGCGAATCGTCAACAGTGGGCAGGTGTTCAATGCTTCCGGTGTCATCGGCTACAATAGCAACAACTGTTCAGCGCTGATAACAGGTTCGAATTCACTTTGGAATAATGCCGGTTTATTGGCGGTCGGCTATTTTGGATCGAGCAACAGTTTGACCGTGGCGAATGGCGGTGCCGTTGTCGCGACGAATCTCATTATCGGATACAATTCGACCTCCACGGGTAACTTGATCGGTATCAATGGCGGGAATCTTTACACAACGAACGGATCCGCGAGTGGCGGACTCGACGTGCGCCGCGGCATGCTGACGCTCAACAGCGGCACGATAGTGGCGAATCATCTCCTCGCCACCAACGGCGCGAGCAGTGTGGTGAACTTTAACGGTGGGCTGTTGCGGAGCGGCGGCAGCAGCGTTTCCAACGGCGTGCCGTTCACGGTTGGCAATGGCACCAGCGCGGCCACGCTCGACCTGCTCGGCGGCACGCACAGCTTTGCCGACGGTTTGCTCCTGTCCAGCAACGCGAACCTCATCGGAAGCGGCACCATCATCGGCACGATGACTAACTTTGGCGGCATCGCGCCGGGACATTCGGCGGGACTGCTGGCCTTCAGCGGCGACCTGACGCTGATGGATTCCTCCGTGCTGACGATGGAGATCGGCGGACCGACCACAAACGATTACGACCGCATTGTCGCCAACGGCTTCCTGCGCGTGGGCGGCATCGTGAACGTGGTCTTCACCAACGGCTACACGCCAGACAAGGGCGCGGTGTTCGACCTCTTCAGCTACGGCGACACCAGTGGCGCGTTCTCGCAGACCAACCTGCCGACGTTCCAATACGCGGGGACGGACTGGGACACCTCGCATCTGCTCGCGCCCGCCAGCGACCCGCTTGCCGGCTCGATCATCTTCATCCCCGAACCCTCCACGTTCGGCCTGATGCTGGCAGGCACTGCCATTGTCTGCCGCACCCGCCGGCGTCTGCGGCACTGATTCCCCCGAACGTTGGAGCAAGCAGTGGGTCCGGTTCAAAAGGCCTACGGAATCACCGTCACCTCGAAGACACGCCACGGCTCGGTGGCGGGCGCCAGCACGATGGGCTTGAGCCGCAGATAACGGGCCTCCTGCCGCGCATCGGCCGGGTTCATCATCCGCCACTGCTTGCCGTCGGTGGACAACTCGATCACTAGCCCCGGCGGCGAGGTGACGGCGTTGACGGACTTGAAGCTCTCCAAGCGGCCCATGTCGAGCTGCCAGCTCAGGTTCGGCGAGGCCGGCCCGGAGGATTGCCAGCGCGTGTGCGCGAAGCCGTCGTAGGCGTCGTCGGCGTGGAAGTTGGAGTTGGTGTCGGAAGCGATGGCGGTCCACGAGAGCGTCGGCAGTCCTTCGCGCACGAACGGCAGGGAGCGGTGCTCGATGACCGGCGGGCGGGCGGCCACGGTCACCAGCTTGGCCCGCGAGGCGGCCAGGTCGAGCACGGCGTCTTGTGTGGCGACAAACGGCGCGGGCAGTTCGATGGCGGGTTCGTTCGGATCGCCGCCGACGCGCTGGAAGGTCATCGGCTCGCCGAAGTGACGGAGCACTTTCAGGCGGAAGATGTTTTTCTCCGGCGCGTAGTCCAGCCACAGCCAGGCGCGCGGCAGGCAGAGCGGGATGTGGAGTTCCTTCAGCGAGGCCGGCAGGCGCGGCGAGAGCCAGAGGGTCTGGCCGGGCACGTCCACGGTGGCGCCGGCAAGCTGGTGGAGCCACCACCAGGAGGCCATGTTGCTCATGTAGCTCGCGCCGGGTTGCGGCGGGTCGCCGAGGGTGGGGCTGATGTTGATATACATGCCCCACGGGATTTTGTAATAGCGGTAGAGTCCCTCGTAGATGCGCCAGCCGATCTCCATCGCGTCATCGCTCCAGCCCTCGGCCATCGCCAGGCCGGCGAAGTAGGTGAACTGGTAGGTGAACCAGTTACGGTCGTTGTGGGCGGTGCCGTTGGGCAGGAATTCGTTGGCCAGCACCCACGGGCTGTTCCGGCCGTTGACCTGCAGCACGCTCTCAAGGCTGCTTTGCGCTTCTGCTGCCGACACCACGCGCGGCAGGCCGATCATGCGGGTCAGCCAGTCGCCGGCGAGTTGGGCGTCGAAGACCGTCGGCGCGAGCAGGTTCCGGTCGGGCAGGTAGCACTTGGCGAAGTAGCGGCCGGTCCAGAGTCGCTGGCGCATCGTGGCGCGCACGCGCTCCAGCCGCTGGGCGTAGGTGGCGCGGGCCGCGTCGTCTTTTTGCAGCACGGCCATCTCCATCGCACTGAGGAGGCTGGCGGCATAGACGCTGGCGGTGAAGACGAAGCAGCCGGCGTATTGGATGCCCGCGTCGTAGGTGGTGCCGCCCTCAGGCACACCGTCGCCGTCGCGGTCCATCGTCGGGATCCAGTCCATCGCCCGCTTCACGCGCGGCCACGCGCCGTCGAGAAACGCGCGGTCGCCGGTCCATCGGTAGTGTTTCAAGACCTGCCAGACATAGACCGCCGAGAGGTCGGGCCATTGCGTGACGCCGTAGAAGACCCGCGGGTCGCCGATGATCTGGTAGATGTTGCCGAGGAAGTGCGTGATCTCGCCGCTGGGCAACTGGCAACCACCAAAAATCTCCAGCTCCTTTTTCGCCAGCTCCGGGTAGAAGGTCCCCATGAAGACGTGGGCGACGGTGCGCTGGTCCATCGTGCCGAGCGCGCCTTCCATCCACGACGGGTCCTCGTGCACCGAGAACTCGCCGTCGCGCGTCAGCAGCGTGTTGGCGGTCGCCGGGTGGGTCGAGTTGAGGATGAAGCGCTTCAGCCAGTCGGGCAGGTTGGAATCGGTGACCAGCTTGCCCCACCCGGCCGTCGCGGCGTGGAGCCGCTGGCGTTCGCGCAATGCGTAGGCCGCGAGCGACGCGGGGTCGTTGAACGACCGCTGGTAATAATGACCTTGGACCTTGCCGTCCATCGTCACGTGATCCGGCATCCACCAGACGAAGGCGAAGAGGAGCTTTTGCGTGCCGTTGGCAGGGACGGTGACGCGGCGGCAGATTGCGCCCGCCGTTGACAGGGATTGCGGATTGCGGATTGCGGATTGCGGATTGGACGAGAGGAGATCGGACAGCTCCTTGCCGTCGCCGGCGGCGTCCCAACCGGCCGTGGTGGTGGGGCCGTCGCTGAGCAGCCAGTATTCGCCGGAGGAGTTGAGCTTCATACCCTCGAACTTCTTCGTGGAGAAGAACCGCAGGCCCGTCAGCGGCGTGTCCTTCACGGCGGCAGGCTCGACCTGGTTGCCTTCCTGTTCGCGCCACTGGCGGTGGTCCTTATAGACCTGATAGCCGCCGCAACCGATGAAGTGCTCCAGCGAAAACAGCAGTGACGCCTCCACTGGCGCGGCGTTGGTGTTGGTCAGCGTGAACTCAAAGAACGCCACCGGCAGGCTGGAGTCCTTGGCGTTGTGCGGCACCAGCGCCGACCACGCGTGCATCGCCACGCCCACCGGCAGCGCCGCGTCGTGGAACGTCGCGTCCACGAACGGGAACCGGCCACGATACGCCACGTGTTCCACCTGCGTGACGCCCGGCAATTCCTGCGTGCGAAATCCGAACCGCAGCCAGCGCGTCGCTGCGCCCGCGCGGACGGCGAAGAAAGTCGCCCGCGACGGTTTCCACGGCTGGTGGCCGGTCGGCTCGTCCCAGTTGTGGTTGATGGAGAATCGCGAAAACCATCCGCTGGGCAGCACATCGAACTTGCCGCAGCCCATCGCGCCGAGCGGCACGCCGTTCTGCCACTGGCCGTTGTGGATGACGCCGGTCGCCTCGTCCAGGCCTTGATTCAACGGCCCTTCCGCGCTCGCGGCGCCGGCGGACAGCAGCGCCCATGCGGCGAACGCTCCCAGCCGGCGAAAAGCTGCACAGGGGGTAGTCATAAGGGCGGATGACGCTAGCACACAGCCATGACGTGGCAATCTGAAAACTCGTTTCTGAGACGACGATCCCGCCCCATCTTCCGTTTTTCTTCCTATCGCTGGCCGGCACCATCCGCGGGCAAAATCCAAACCGAGAGCACGCCCTTGTTCTCGTCGAGGCCGGCGGCGTTGACCTGCATGAACAGCCGGCCGCTCGCGGGGCTGGCGAACATCCGGTCGCCGCCGAGTTGAAACGGCCGGCCGCTGGCGCCGACGCGGCCGACCAGCGACTGGTTGCGCAGCGATGCGCCGAGCGCGTTGTCGAGCGAGGGCGAGCCGTCGGCCGTGGACGGGCCGAAGATCGGCGAGGTGTTCCACTCGCCGCGCGCGATGACGCGATAGCGGCGGCCCTGCTGCAAATCCAGCCCGCTGTCCTGCCACGGTTTGCCGGTGTCCATGCGCGCGGGCTTGGGCAGCGCCGCGCCGCCACGCAGCCGGCGCTCGGTGGCGAGCCAGCCGGCGTCAAGCGTGGCGGTGATGCGGAGGTCGTCGAAGATGGCTTTCGAGTCGAGGCCGCCGCGAAGCGCGATGAGCGACGGTGCGTAATTGAGCGGGGCGGTGATCGGCGCAGCATCGTTGACGCGGGCGCGGCATTGCCGGCCGTCGGCGGCCAGCGTGACGACGAACGGCTCGGCGACGCGCGCCAGGTCCAGTTCGCCGGCCCAGTCCGCGCCGGTGCGCAACGCGAACTTGCGCTCGCTCTTGACCGCGGCGAGATGGATGCGCATGCCGTTGGGTGGCTCGGAGTCGGCCCACTGCGCCAGCCCGACGGCGGTGTAGCCCTGCTCGGGCGCGTTGAGACGCGCGGTGACCTCGACGGGACCGGTGACGGCAGCACGCCACAGGAGCGGGTCGGCGGCCAGCGCGGAGGTGACGAGCGTGCCGTTGACGATCTTCCAGTCGTTGCTGGTGCCGCCGACGGCGCGCCAGTCGTCGAGATGATCGGGCCGGGAGAAATCGTAGCTCACCTCGATGCGCCCGCCGGCCAGCGGCCGGACGCGGCCCTTGAACAACGCGGCCATCTGCGCGGCGGCGTTGAGCACGCCCTGCTGGCGGGCGTTGAGCGGCTGGCCGCTCCAGAAGGTGATTCGCGGCGCAAGCATCGGGTCGAGATCGAACGCAGCGGCGAAATGCGCCTGCGCCTTGGGCGCGAGCCGGAGGGCGCGCGCGAGGACGCCGAGGCCGAGTTGTTCATCGGCGGAGCGCGCGTCGGCGGCGCTGGCGAGCACGGCGTAGAGCGACGGGGGATTGAGGTCGCTCCACGGCACGCGCGCGGTGACGTTGCCGAGCTTGGTCACCGTCAGTGCGGCCGGGCTGGCGGCGGTGATGGTGCCCGAAACGATGACGCCGTTGCGCAGGAAGAGGGTCACGGGCGCGGGCGGCTTGGCGGTGATCGCGGAGAGCAGGCGGGTTTTGAGCGCGGGCAGCGCGCGCAATTCGGGAACGTCGAGTTGCGCGGCGGCTTCATCGAACTTGCCGACGGCGAGCAAGCGCAGGGCGCTGTTCGCGGCTGCGGTGTCGGGCGTGGCCGCCGAAGCCGAGGCGGCGGCGAGCACGACAAGGATGATGAAGATGGCAATCCGATGCAAAGCGGCGCGACCTTAGCCAATGCCGATAGCCCGCACAAGCGCGCGGCGACGTAAGGAGAAAGCCGCTAACTCCGTGTTGGCGCGTCCAGGCCATGAACCTGAGATTCGCCTGCGGCCGCAAAGCGCCAGAGGGCTGGCGCAGTCCAAGACGCTCGCGCGTTTGCGAAGAGGGCTGTCCACCACGCGGCAGCGTCTTGGACTGCGGCAGTCCCCTGCCGCTTTCCCAACGCCGATGAAAGAATCCGCCACGAACAAGGCCGCAGCAGCCCTCAGGTCCATGGATCGGATTACTTCGCCAGTTTCAGGCCGACGCCGTTGAAGAACTCAGCGCACTTGGCGATGTCTGGCAGCGACTCCAGCCAGTTGTAGGAGTATTCGAGGCCGAACATCGTGGGCTTGAGGCCGAGGCGGCGGATTTCGCGGATGAACGCTTCCGTCTTCCCCGCGCCGGTTCCCCACGGCACGTCGTGGCCTTGCGGGCTGAGTTCGTGCAGGTCGTGCATCTGGACGGTGATGAGCCGGCCTTTCAGTTTCCTCACCGCCGCGATGGGATCCACGCCCGCGCGCATCCAGTAGCCCAGATCAGCGGCTGCGCCGAGGCGCGCTGTGTGGCCCTGGCAGGCTTTCAAGATGCCTTCGGGGTTCCAGTAGTGCGGCGAGGCTTTCGCGTCGTGGTTGTGGAGGGCAACATTGATTCCGTATTCGTCGCAGAACTTCCCGATGAC
This sequence comes from Verrucomicrobiota bacterium, assembly GCA_016219905.1. GTDB lineage: Bacteria > Verrucomicrobiota > Verrucomicrobiia > CAIQCK01 > CAIQCK01 > JACRKA01. Next base: position 2,744 of record JACRKA010000001.1, on the reverse strand, counting down.
ATCGAGCGCCGCGGGCGACGGCTCGGACATGAACGTCTCGATGCCCATCTTCCGCCCGAACTCGAAAATCTTGCGGCAGGCGGCCTCCTCGGCGGGAATGTCCTGGATGTAATAGGTCAGCAGCCGCAAGCCGGCGGCGTCCAGCTTGAGGCGGACTTGTCGCAACTCGTCGTCGCTGAGCTTCGGATCGAAATTCTTCGGCATCTCCTTGCTGACTTTCTGGAAACTCAAGCCGCCGATGTAGCTGAGGCCAAGCTTCGCGGTCTTCTCGATCGCCTCGAAGAACGTGAACTTGTGGAACGTGTAAGCCTCGACGCCGAGCCGCCAGCCAAGTTTCTCCTGCGCGCGGACGGCGGGTGTCAGCTTCGCGCTCGGCGTCGTCGGGGCTGGCAGGTCGCCCAGCGCGAACTGGATCGCGCCGAGATAGAACTGCAGCATCTTTGCATCCCAAAACACGTAGGGATTGTGGGCAATGGTGCAGTAGAACGTCCGCCCGCGCCCGTAGCTTTGGATCCACGCGAGCGCATAATCGTTGTCGGCGCGGATCGTCTTGCCGCGCGGCAGGCCTCGGTTCACGTCGGTCTTGTCGGTGTCCATGCTGAACAGCACGCGCACGCGGTCGCGCGAATACGGCTCGTGGACGCGGAAGAATTCGTCGCGATACTCGAAGCCCTGCCCGCCGAACGCCCGGTTCAACGCATGACTGGGGTCGTCGAGCTTGATGAAGACGTGCTCGTCGCTCTCCTTGTGGTTCGCGCCGCGCGCGCCGATCATGAGACCGAACTCCGGCCAGTCCTCCTTCGCGCCGGGCCACTGCGTGAAGGCGACCGACGTGCCGTGGACGCCCATCAGCCCGCCGCCGCCGCAGATGAACTCCTGCAAGTTCTGCCGCAGTTCGGGGTCGGTGAAAAGGTTTCCGACGGTGTTATTCAGGAACACGGCATCAAACTGCTTCAGGCTCTCGCGCCGGAAAACCGCCGGGTCGCGGCTGATGACGGTCTCGTAGGCGCGGGTCTTCTCGCCCATGCGCTTGAACGCGTAGTTCGCCGTCGGGATGGAGCGATGGCCACCGTATCCGACGTTGAGATCGAAGATGAGCAGCTTGCGCGGCTTGAGGGGCTTGGCGGGTGCCTTTGCGGGCAGCGCGGCCTCGACCCGCTGCCGCTCGGCGGGGTCTTTCAGAATGAGCGCGTCGTCTTCGGCTGCGTTGGCGCTCGCGAGAGCGGCAAGACCGAGCGCGAGAAAGAGGTTCGGCATGGTGCGGAGAAGTTTCACAGGTTCACCTCGTTGTCATATCTGCCACGGCTCGCGCATCGCGCGCGAGCGCAGCCGATTGGCTTCATCGTCGCCGACGAACTTTTCTTTGGCCGGGTTCCATTTTAGCGACCGGCCCAACTGATAAGCGATGCCGACCAGATGACCGAGCGACGCGGAGCGGTGGCCGATCTCCTCGTTGGAACTCGGCGACCGGCGTGTGCGGATGCACTCAAACCAGTTTGCGTGATGGTTGTTGTCGCCGGGGTTGACCTCGCGCGTCTTGAGGTCCAAGGCCTTGAACAGTTTCTCCGGCCCGCCTTCGACCGGCCCGCCGGTGGTCATCGTCGTCACCCAGCCGCGTTCGCCGATGAACACGCCGCCAAAGTTTCCCGCAAGCCGCGCATCGGCCGGCACGGCGTGGTAAAGCTCGCGCACTTGTCCCCAATGCTCCACGTGATGCAGCAGCGTGCCGTTCGCGTAGCGGCACGTCAGCGTTGGGAACTCCCCGCTGCCCGGATGGATGATCTCCACCGGCCCACTGCGCTCCATGCCGATTGCATATTGGATCACGTCCGCTGCGTGCGAGTGGTAGCCGGTGACCGCGCCCGCCCCGAACGCATCGCAGAACACCCACGGCACCACGCCGGGGACCGGGTTCCGGTGGTAGTGATGACTGTAGGCGTGCCACGATGCCGGGCCGACCCACAAGTCCCAGTCCAGCCCGTCAGGCACCGGCTCGGCGGGCAGGAGAGGATCTTGCGGGACATACAAGGCCGTGACTTTCGGGGCATGCACCTTTCCCCAGAGGGTGAAGACTGATTTCACCTTGCCCAAACCGCCGTCGCGGATGAACTGGCAGATGTGGCGGATGGTCGTGATGGAACGGTATTGCGTCCCCGTCTGGAACACGCGGCCGTATCGCCGCACCGTCTCCACCATGCGCCGGCTCTCGTGGATCGTCAGCGACACCGGCTTCTCGCAATACACATCCTTGCCGGCCCGCGCCGCCTCCGCCGCCAGCAGCGAATGCCAATGGTCCGGCGTCACGATGACCACGGCGTCAATGTCCGGCCGCGCGAGCAGTTCGCGATAGTCGTTGTAGGCTGCGCAGCCGCGATAGCTGCCCTTGGCGCGCTCGGCCGCGTAGGTTTCCTCGACGAAAGCCTTCGCCGTCTCGCGCCGTTCGCGGTCCACGTCGCACACCGCCAGTAGTTGGACCGCTGGATGGTTTGCCAGCAGATGCAAATGGCCACGTCCCATGCACCCGATGCCGATCAACCCGACGCCAATCCGTTCGCTCGGCGGCGCGCCTCGCAGAAGTGGTGGCAGCAAGTGCGGCATGGCCAACGCAGCCGCAGTCTTCAAGAATTGTCGCCTGTGCATGATGGGATTTGGCTCGCGGCCATCCTATGCTGGCGCTTGGCGGTTGGGAAGATTCTACTTGGACGAACGTGCGAGCTTGCAGGTTTGTAGTAGCGCGCTTCAGC